>NOLC01000103.1 GCA_002256595.1 Methanosaeta sp. NSP1
TGAGTTCATCCACGATCACCTATTTATTACATTGTCTGTTCTGCTTATGGGATTAAATAATTTCGGAAAAAATAAACGCCCGGACCGGGATTCGAACCCGGGTCGAAAGCTCGACAGGCTTTCATGATGGGCCACTACACCATCCGGACAGATGCATATCCCGCCTCCCAGATTCGAACCGGGGACATCGCGGTGACTGCGCGTAGCACCTCTACGGTGCGAGACATACTACAGCCGCGCACTCTACCAGGCTGAGTTAAGGCGGGCCTCTCGCTACCAGGTTATTCCTTGTACTTAAGCCCTTCGACCGATTGGCTGCATGGTGCTTCCCGTGCCTCCGGCATCAGGGCCGGGCATAATCCCTCCGGCCCCCCTGATTTCGCTGACAGTTGTTTTTATGTCCATCCAGAAAGCATTTAATATGCCCCCGGGAAAACCAAAGCCAAACAGAAGTGATGATGATGCCGGAAAAGCCCCTCCCACCCCAAGAAGAGTATCAGATGGATCTCGATCTATTGGATCTATTGAAGAAGATCATCAGCTTCAAGACCATAGCTCCCCCGGGAAGCAATTATGAGGCCATTGTGGACTGGCTGATACCCATCTTCCAGGAGATGGGCTTTGCCACCCGCAAGATGGCCATGCCCCAGGAGGTCTTTGCCTCCCGGTGCCAGGACAGCAGGCTGGAGGGCGATCGCTTCAATCTGAGGGCGGACCTGGATGTTAGAGCAGACAAGACCCTGGTCATATATGCCCATCTGGATGTGGTCCCTGCGGAGGGAGACTGGGATACAGACCCCTTCCAGGCGGTGCAGAAGGAGGGACGCATTTACGGCCGGGGCGTCTCGGACTGCAAGGGATCCATCGCCGCCATGATTGCCGCACTGCGGGCAGTCCTGAAGACGGGCCGCCCCAAATACAACCTCTCCGTCCTGCTTACCACGGACGAGGAGGTGGGAGGCTACTCCGGCCTGTGCTACCTTACCGATCTGGGCCAGGTTAAAGGAGATACGATGCTCTGCATGGACGGCTTTTGCGATGACGTGGTCATAGGCAGCAACGGCATCATAACCTGGGAGGCGACAGTCCATGGCCGGTCGGCCCACAGCGGCTCCAGCTTTCTGGGGATCAATGCCGTGGAGAGGTCCATCCCGGTCATGGAGGCCCTCATGGCTCTCAAAAAGGAGGTGCAGTCCAGGAGATCTGCCGTTCCCTCCAGCTCCGCTCTGGAGGCCATGGGCATGAAGAACCTTCAGCCCATGCTCAATATTACCATGATCAACGGCGGAGTGAAAGAGAACATCGTGCCCGACCGCTGCACTATGAGAGGCGACCGGAGGGTCATACCGGAGGAGAGCATGGAAGAGGCCATGCAGGAGCTGGAAAACGCCCTCAATCTCCTGGATGTAAAGTTGGACCTGAAATTCTATCCCGGATATCCGCCCATGAGCGTCAATCCCGATCATCCCTGGGTTTCTGAGGTGAGAGAGGCGGTGCAAAGGGGCATGGGATTCTTCCCCCGCCTCTCCGGGGCTCAGGGCAGCCTGGATCAGGCCTATGCCACAGAGAAGACCGGCATTCCCACCTGCGTCATTTATAATCGAGCTGCTGCGGGCCTGATCCAATCATATGGGCAATGCTGGTGCTGCAAAGGCATGAAGGTGATATCCGTCGTGGGGACCAAGAAGACGGGCAAGACCACCCTGGTCTGCGCCCTGGTGGCAGAGCTGGCAAGGTACGGCCGGGTGGGAACGGTCAAGAACATGGCCACCCATCCTGTGGACCGGGGAGACACCAGGCGCCACTTTGATGCCGGAGCCGATGTGGTGGTGGGCCTGGGCCAGGCCTATCTCATGGTCAGGCGGGATAAAAGGGATCTGGACTATGCTCTAAAAGAGATGGAAAAAGAGGGGATGGACTATGTGGTGGTGGAGGGCTTCAAGCACAGCCATCTGTCCAAGATCATCATGGGTGATATAGATGCGCCCAATGCCCTGCGGCGGATTGATCTGGCCGATGTTGATCCCGATCTGGTCCGGGAGCTGGCGGACGCCGTCCGGCATATGGCGGACTATGGCGAAGCTGAGTGACACTCCATAATGCAGTAAGGAATGCTGGCCTTTCAATCAAGGCTGTATCGGCCCAAGGGCTGGCCTCACTTAATTGCTCTATGTTCGGGATTTCAGCCTTCTGATTCAGCTTTTTTATGATCTAAATATATGTGTACTATAAGGAGATAAACTAAATATCGGCAATGTTTAAATACTTTGAAAGATATTCATTGCCCATATAAACGGCTCGGAATACTACCCTCAATTGCATACGCTATATCTCTGAGCCGTTTATCTCCTAGTTCAGCATTCCAGGCCTTTAAGTCCTGAACTTCTCTATGGTTTGCCTGCGGCGCTGCCATCGGATGGAGTCTCTGGTAATATCCTCGCGCTCGATTGCATTTCGTCCCGCTCTGCCTATCTGCAGTTCTTTATTCTTCTTCGGTCTTCCTCTCATGCTGCTCCCTCCCGGCACTCATCTATATCCAGCTTGATCAATCTATTACTCATTGGTTAAATATAATAATCACTTCACAGTATATAAATTTTTTGTTGCTATATTAATATTTATCCTGCACTTATTCCCCGCAAATAAATAAGAGTGCCAGGCACAAGGCATCTCTATAACGATACTGATGTGGTTTGCATAGATCAGGCAAAACATTAGATGCATATAAATGCCAAAATATAATCTGTATAAAAAGTTGAAGAGCAGCTATCGCACCATACTGGTGACGGCAATCCGCCATCTTCTGTGGCCAAGCTCTCTTGGCTGCGGCAGCATCTCTTCCTGGCCATAGCCTTGGGCCGCCCTCGGCAATATGGGGGTAGGGCAGCGGTCTTGCAGGCCAGAAGTTTCGATTTCCAGGAAAGCGAATCATTCTGTCTTCTCCTCATCCTGAGAATAGATTCCTGATCCCAGGAGCCAGGTGTCATCGACTTCCACCGCGTAGCTGAGCTTCAACCTCGGGATCATATTTTGAGATGGATCGGGATAGATGTAATAGGCAAAGCCGCTGCCGTCCTTGGCTTCATTCATGATCTGCCGCACATAATCAACGCCATTGGGATCTTGAGCATCGATTCTGATTGTGCCTACAAGTTCAGGCTGGTAGGGAAGGGCCAGGGTCCGTCCTTCATAATCATAGGCAAAGATGTAGCTTCCATCTCTGGTGAATTTGCCTTTCGGATCATTGAAGACCTCCAGAGACTTCTGCTTGCCGCTCTCCCGGGCGAACTGGCGGGCTTCCTCCACAAAACCCACCAGACCATCTATCTTCTCCCGGCTGAAGGAGGCAGATATATTGGAGAGATAATATCCGGATCCCAGGTATAAACCATCATCCGTGTTCTCAATATAGATCTGCTTCAGCTCATCTTTTCCACCATGCTCAGGATTCGGGAACACTATATACATGCTCCCTCCTCCCCTCTCTGCCAGTCTCAGCTCTCGATCTACCACATCCACGCCATTGATGTCCAGGAGACCGGTCTGTCCAACCAATTCCGGCCTGATTGGATGGGCTATGCATGTGCCGTTGAGGTCGTAGGCAAAAATGTAGAGATCTCCCCGGACAAACGGCCCTGAGGAGTCGTTGAACTCCGAAAGAGCCTTTTTTATTCCGTTGTCTCTTAGATAGGCCACGGCTTCGCCTAATAGAGATACGGCATCTTCTTTGGCTGCATCGGCTGTGGAATTTGCGGCAATACTTCTCGGCGCAGCTCCCTCGCTGCCAACTGTCCAATTGGCAGTAATACAATTATCTTCAGCGAGGGCGGCTTGCGCCAGAAGCATCAGGGCCGCTATGATGGCCATATAAAATAAGCCCTTTTGCATATTTGTCTGCTCTCTCATATCATTTCCTCTTGGATATCAAGTGGACTTTCTCATATAAATACTGGAATCGGCCCTCTTTAATGGTCCCGGTTCGATTTGCATTAGAGCCGGCCGGTCTGGACAATTCAATGGACGATGATTCTGGCAGAGCCTCGCGCATGATGGCCATCATCATCAGGCGCTATCTCAGATGATGTCATCCTTTCAAATTAAAAAGCAGCCAAAAGGATTGACTGGCACATTATAGGGCATTGCCTGCTTCAGAGGAGGTCAGAATAGAGATGGCCCTATTTGCAATAGAGGGCGCAGCGGAATTGCGAGGGGGAGCATGGGGCAATGAAATCGCGAGCAGAATCCCTATCCAGGAAAGATTAAAATATGGTCAATAATACTTTAAATCAGGAAGTGAAGATGCTTGAAGTCCAATGCTGGTTTTGTGGGTTTTGATGGCACCGAGAATAAGCGAACTATTCTGGCTTTAGCCCAAATCAAGAAGGCGGCGGGAATTGATGGAGATCTCAACGTCCTGCTGCGAAAGCCTCACGGCAGGGCTCTGTCCATTGTTTCCAAGTTTAATCGCCTCTTCGGAGTGAATGCCTATGTCAGCGATAATGCCACCAGGGAGAAGTGGGAGAGCCTGGGGGTCAAGATAGAGGGCGGCTATGACGACTTCTTTAAAGCATCCGATTTCTTGATGGTGGGCACACCGGGAGACGAGGAGCTTCCCTATATCGAGGCCGGCCTTGCCAACGGCTGCTTTGTCTCTCTCATGGGCGGAGCGGACAGACCTGAGCTGCTGAAGGGCCTCTCCGAGGGCGGAAAGGTCAAGATCACCGATGAGCTGAAGGCAGACTTCGCCCGGGAGTTCTTCTTTGGCCTGGAGAACTATGAGATGTTCGCCCGCGCCAAGCCCAGGCTGGTTCAGTGCACCAGCTGCAATACCACTGGCCTGTCCCGCCTGGCTCTGGCCGCTCGACCCCTGGGCCTCACTGCTGTTTTGGGCAATATCGATCGGCGGCATGGCGACCCGCATACCGTAGTCAAGGCCTCGCCTTCCGCCATCCAGTTCGGCAAGGGAGCCGGCCATCAGGGCACTGACGCGGGTACCGTCTTCGAAGAGGTCAAATTTGCTGTGCGAGCCAGCAAGGTGCCTACAACTGTGCCCCATACCAATTTCCTGAACCTGGTCTTCAAGGGAGAGGTCACACCGGCCCAGCTGGTGGAGCAGTTTGCCAAAACCCGCGAGGTGGTGGTCATGCCCTACCAGGATGAAGGCAAGAAGCACGACTGGACCAGCGAGATTCTTGAGGCTTACCTCTCTGCCTTGGAGCGGCCCATAAGCCCGGAGATATTCGAACTCATAGTCTCCGATGCCATCATTCCCTTCCAGTTGGGCGCTTGCACCATCCTGCAGACAGTCTCCATGGTGGAGCAGATGTCCATAGCCGTTCCCAACCATGTGGAGTCCTATCTGCTCTCGGCGGGATATCCGGCTGCACAGGTGCACAGCCTGGTGGACAGGACGCTGGGCGTCATGCATGGCATCTGGCCGAATAAGCTCTCCTGCTAGGCCTGGAAGGAACATATACTTTTTTCTATGTCCGGAGAGCTTGAAGGCCGCTTAATTAACGGCAAAGTCAGCCTGGGACCGGCTGCTCTGCCCGAGCTTTACGAGCAGGGCTATTTCGGCCGGCCCAGGGGCAGGGGCCTGGAGCTATCCCTGGTCGAGGCTGCCTATCTCCTGGACCGCTCCCGGATTAGGATTCTCTGGGAAGAAGAGGATCTGGACTTCCCGGCGCTATTCCAGAGGGCATCGTCCCTGGAGAAGGGCTTTGAATTCCGATATGTGGTCTACAAGGATCTGCGGGAGCGGGGCTATTATGTCCAGCCGGGCCGGCCCGACTTTCGGGTCTATCCCAGGGGTGGCCACCCCGGAAAGAGCCCGGCTGAATTCTATGTCCTGGTCATATCCGAGCGTATGCCTCTGCCCCTGCAGGAGATCATGCAGCCGGTGAAGATGGCCGGACAGATGAGAAAGAGGCTTATGCTGGCCATAGTCGATGAGGAGAGCGACATCACCTTCTATGAGGCCCGGGAGAAGAGCATGTCCGGACTGATGGAGGAAGTGGAGGCGGGAGGGCAAGCCACCCTCCTCGAGGACCGGGTGGTGCTCTGGGAGGCAGAGGCATCCCAAAAGCTGCATGAGATGGGCTTTTACGGCAAGCCGGTGGGAGAGCGGCTCCAGCTCTCTCTGGTCGAATCAGCCTATCTTCTGGAGAAGGATCTGGTATCTCTGGTGGACCGATCCGGAGAAGAGCTGGACCCGGAGAGCTTCGCTGCCAGAGCCAGGCAGATAGAGACGGACTTTGATCTGAAATTCAAGGTCTACAGGGACATGAGAGAAAAGAGGCTGGTGGTCAAGACAGGCTTTAAGTTCGGAAGCCACTTCCGAGTCTACAAACAGATGCATGGTTCTGGAAAGGTGCCGCACTCCGATTATCTGGTGCACACTCTGCCAGCAGATCACATATTTCTTCCCCCCGTGCTATCCCGGGCGGTGAGATTGGCCCATTCGGTGCGAAAGTCCATGATCTTTGCTTATCCTCCCGAGGGGGAAGGCCCGCAGGTAAGCTACCTGGAGATCAAGAGGCTCAAGCCCTGAAACTAAGTTTTAATACTACATTGGCAGAAGGGACAAATCATGCCCAAGATCGAGGTTGATATCAGTCCGGACCTGAATGAGAGGCTGATGAATTTCGTCGTGAAAAGCCGGGGTAGCCTCTATGTGCAGCGCTCTGAGGTCATAGTTGAGGCCATAAAGGAATACCTGGAGAGAAACGAGCGCAAAGTCCGCCGGGCCAACGGCTGAGATCTGGTCAGGGGGATCTTCGCGGTTTGATTATTCAGGGGATAAATCAATCTGCGGCTTTGGCTTATTGCTTTTCTCCCATAGCACAGATCCCTGGTAGGCTATGCGCCGGATGCGATGGAAGGGTATGAACTTGACACCGCCCTCGGCCGCAATCTCCATCCACCCCTGCTCCAGATTGATTATCTTGTCTCCAGTGGCCAGGGAAATATCCCCCGGCGCTCCGCGGTCGACATACTCAACCACGGCCTGGCTGAAATCGAAGGCTGGATCGTGTTTCAGGCGCAGGAGATGAGCTCGGCTGGTTCGCATTGTCTTAAGAGCTTTCCTCTGCCTCTGCCGGCTTATCCCCGTCTGCCTAATCCTTCTTTCAGGTCTGGATGGGGCTGCTGGCTCTCATAGCCGCACATCTTGCAGCGCACGGTCACAAACACGCCATCCTCGCTCCAGGCCTCGGCAACATACCCGCAGCGGGGACAGTTGCTCAGGAACCGAATCGTAGCCATATGCTCAAGCCTGCCATTTCCTCAATTAATAAAGCCTGGACCTATCTGATTCTTAAACATGCATCCTTCTCATTCCCGCTTCCACTATTCCCAGGAACTCTGCGCCCACCGCCACCACGCTGTTGGTGAATATGGAGGCATTGATCTCAAATATGGGGTAGCGGAACTTGGTGTAATCCGACATCAGCCAGGTGGTAGAGCTGGTGTCGCCGCTGAACAGGCTCTTATACTGCTCCATGACCGGAATGACTGCAATATCCTTCTCCCGCCCTTGCTTTTTCAGAACCTGGACCAGTCGGGATGAGGGATTGGCGGTTATGGGCATGACATCGGCTCCTTTGGAGAGAGCAGTAAGTGTGCCCTCCATGGCCTCGTAGGTGTTGCCGATCCCGGTCATGGGTATGTACACGTCTCCGATCTGAAAGCTGGGAGTATTGAAATCCCTCTCCCAGTAGCTGATCTTGTTCAGATGGGTGAACCTCATCTCAAAAGCGCGGGCTACCAGTCCCGACCGACCCACACCGCCGATGATGTACCTGCCGCTTCTGGGAAACAGGCGGCCGAACCAGTGATCGAGATGGTCTGGATCCATTTCCGATATGAGCCTGGCATTATCCTCGAAGTCCCTGATTGTGGACTGGTAAGAGGGGCATGCAGGGTCACACAGGCCCTTGAGCCTGGACTGGATATCCGGGGCCAGGGCGTTTAAAAAGGCCAGCACCTGCAGCTCGAACTCCGTTCCCATGGGCGAGAGCCTGGACCTGGTATCCTTATCTGTGGACTGCTTGGTACGGGCCTCTATCACCAGGACTGAGCCTTTATGGTAATCTTTTACCATTTTATATGCTGTGCCCTTCTTATTGGCGGTGATCAGCATTATCTCCCCGCCCAGGGTTATGATGTCATCTATGTATTTGTTGACCGCCTGGGTCTCCCCCGATCCGGAGATGGCCATCCCCAGGTTTTTGCCCCTTCGGTAGTGCCTTTGAACCGGGTCCTCCAGGGTAAAAGGAAAGATGTTATCGAAGTGGTTCTGGATCAGCTGCAAGAAGCTGTATAGGGCCAGGGCTGAGCGTCCGGCGGCGATGCCGTAAACGAATTTGTTCTCTGATGACGGCCTTAAAAAATCCACCAGGGAACTGGAGAAGGAGGCAACCTGGCCCATATCCATATCCAAAAGCTTCTCTAAGAAGCTGCACTGAAGGGCCGTTGCCTCCTTGAATGTCGTAATCAGGCCAGACATGCTGCATCCTCTCAGAGAACTGCCAGATAAGCCTTTCTTCTTAGGTTATGATCTCATGGAGCAGATTCATCTCCCTGGCCAGCTTGATCTCCTGGGCTATGCGCCGGCCGTTGGAGAGGCGCGGCTGGATCAGATCGGAATAGGGAGAGCCTTCCATGTAAAGGTTTGTCCCCGCCACTATCCTGGCCGAGATCTCGAAGATCTTGAACTCCAGTTCGTCGGTAACTATGGTCTCCAGGCTGAAGGCCCCGATCATCCCGCCGAAGAGCTCCAGGCTGGTCTCTACCACCCTCTCTCCCAGCTCGAAGGCCCGGGGCAGGAGCGACTCGCGAAGGACCAGGGGGAGGTTGCCGGTCACCACAAAGCTGGGATAAATCCCCGCTTCGGCCAGCTCCTTCATGCTTCCGATCCGAAAGATTTCATCGGCATTGGACTCCACACGGCGGTCGATGCCCAGCATCTGCAATGAGCCCTTGCTCAGGCGGTAGCCGTCCTGCCGTATGGGCGAATAAAAGAAATGGATGTAGTATCGAGTTCCCAATATGAACTCCTGAATGGTGTACTTGTCCTCCCGGCTCATCTTGGAGGCGAGCTCCTCTTTGGTCTTGGCGATGAAAAATCCCCTGCCGCCTTTGGCCCCGTGGTATTTTACTATCACCGGCCGATCGATGTCATCTGCCTTCTCAAAGCGCATGGGAACATTGACCCCTGCTTGCAAGAGCCACTCCCTCTCCATCTCCCTGTCGCTCTCCCAGGCCAGAACTCTGCGGTTGCCAAAGGTGGGAACTGCCAGGGACTCGAACCTCTCGATTCCCAGGTACTCCACCAGGGAGCCGTGCGGAATGATGATCACATTCTCTTTTACCAGATCAGAAGAGTAATCCAGGAGGGCCTTGTAGCTCTCCACAGAGAGGAAGCTGTCCGGCTTGGCCAGAGGGAAGGCGTCATAGAAGCGGGGCGGCTGGCCGATGCATATGCCCAGGGTCTTGAAGCCCTCTTCTCTCGCCCCGTGAAAGATCTGCAGGCTGCTGTGAGAGCAGATGGTGGCTATGGTCAGATCGTCCTTATCGTATCCCCTTATTATCTCCTGGATGTCCTCTTTAGAAATCATGGTGATGACCCTTTGAAATGTGATCTTTGAAATCACAGGGTTGGCTTAAAGGTAGATAAGCTCTTCGGAAAAGGGCGGCGATTGTCTTAAAAATGAAAAACAATAATATCTCTATCATGTCGGCATCGAGAAAGAGGAAGACCAAGGAGACCAGCATAGAGGTCTTTTTAGAGGTTATGGGTCAGGGAACTGTCCAGGCTGATACGGGAATAGAGCTGCTAAATGAGATCCTCTCCGCCCTGGCCCGTGGAGGTGGATTGGACATCAGGGTCAAGGCCAGAGGCGACCTGGAGACCGGCGACCACCACACAGTAGAGGATACAGCCATCACCCTGGGCAGCGCCCTATCCCAGGAGATAGTAAAAGGCATAGGCAGCAGCAGTGTCCCTTCCGGCCAGTCCCTGGCCCGGGCAGCAGTGCGCTTTGGCGAGGTCGGCTATCAGGGCAGCTTTCACCTCGAGCACCAGACAATAGCCGGCATGAGCCTGGACAACTTCGGCCACTTCCTGCGCGCCCTGGCCTACAACGGCGGCTTTAATCTCTTCATCTCCGCGGAGGGGGGAGATGACAGGAGCCAGATCGAGGCCATGAGCATGGCTTTAGGAAGGGCGATAAAAAAGGCGGCAATGGATAAGATACAGTTGAAGAAGAATGAAAATTAATAAATAAAAATGCCTAGCCTCTGCGGCGGAAAAGAGCTGCCCCGGTCAGAGCCAGAATCGATGCCAATATGCCCACGGGCGGGCTCTTTTTCGATTTTCCTTCTCCTGCGACTGCATTGATTTTGCTGTCGCGGCTGGAAATGCTATCGTTGATAAAGCCGTATCTATCAGTCACATTGAAATACTCGTCTGTGGCCCAGATGGCATTGACGGCATTCTCCAGCCGCACCTGCAACTGGTAACGGCCCGGCTCGGCCCCCGATGCAATGGCATGGGGCTCCAATGAGCTGAGGTTTCCCTGCAGAGTATGGTTGATGCCGCTGGGAATGAACTGGTTGTTGATGAGATCAAAGAACTGCAGTATGCTCTCTCCCGGCATGACCTTGAAGAATTCCATTCGGGCCGTGCTGTTGTTCATCATGGAGCTGTAGTCAAGGCTTCTATTGAGCCCACCATAATCCTCGCGGGACATATAATAAACGGCATTGCTGTCCATTATGGTGCTTATGAGTCCCTGGGAGTCGAATGTAACTGCTACCTGCAAGGGAGAAGCAGACTGGTTCAGATAGAGCAATGCCAGCAATGGGCCGTCTCCCATGTCCGGGACCGGGCTGTTGTCGTCGCTCATGTGCATTTCAGTGGCATTCCAGCTCCAGGCATACAGCCACCACTCTCCCGATCCCTGGCCCATCGAGGCGATATCTCGGGAGAAGACGGTTCTGTTGCTCGAATCCAGTATGTTCACCAGCACCTGACGAATCTCAGCCGCTCTCACGATCATGCTGAAGTTGGCCGGCTGGGAAGATGACACATTCTTCTGAGTGCTGATCAGAGGCGGTTCTGGAGCAGGAACCACATACGTTTGGGTATAAAGGTAATAGCGAAGGGTGTCGTTGTCTGCAACCCTGATATCCATGCCTGGTCCGATGTTTACGGTTGAGTCTGTGCTGAGAGTGATGCTATCCGGATTGACGAAAATCAATCCTTCCGGCTCAATATTCACCAGTTCCATTTCGCCTAAACCACTTCCCAATTCCATGGGAAAGACATTATCCGATATTTGGAAGATTCCATCAATTTCGGCAGAGCCATGATTTCCATCGTAAAATACATTTCCAAAGTGAATCCTTATGATGGGCATGTCTTTGACATTTTCCAGGTCTTTCTTGTATTCATAAGTCGTATTGGACTCCACCACGGAGCTGTCAACCAGCTGCTCTTCTTTGAAGAGCTGGATAAATATGCTATCATCGCTTACATCCCTGATACGCATCTCGTAGCCCTCTTCAAAGGAGTAATTTCCTTCCGAGATATTGCCTTGCAGCTCCCTGTCAATGAGAACTCGACCTAGGTATTCATTCTCCATGAGGTTCTTTGATGACTTAGTGTCTTTGAAACTGGAATCATATCCTGCAAACCATGAAAAACCAAAGAGATTGATAGTAAAATAATATCCCCAGGGTTTATATTCAAATTCCTTGGGCTGCCTTAATGAGGTATATTGCAGGCCGGTCTGAAGAACAGTCTTGTTTTCCTGATAAACTATGGGATTGCTGGGCGGCATAATTCGCCTGTCTTCTATGGAATGAATGACCAGCGTCTCCCCTACCAGGGCTCCAAAAAGGTCTCTAAGCACTGCATCATCTGGATCAAAATAGAAACCACTATAATTTTCAGCATTCCATTTAGCAATAACTGATGAATTGTAGTCCCCCAAGCGTACGGGGACAGCTGAGCTGGAGTTAAAAGTCGGCCCACGGATCTCATGCACACCAAAATCATAGATCCAGCCCACAGGATAATAAACCGGCTCTGGGAAGTCCAGAACCACCATCTCAAGGCCGGGGATCAGGGATATTACGGTATCCCTCTTGAGGTTGATTGTTCTATTGTTTTCAAGCACTATGTCAAACTGCGAGTAATCGGTGAGCTTCATCTCCCCTATCATAGCCCCCTCGAAGAGATTGAGAACAGGTCTGTCGCTGATCTGGAATACCCCCCCCAACTCGGCCAGCCCCTCGCCTGCCCCTAGCATGGCATTGGTCAGATGGACCACTATCACCGGAAGGTCATCGATCTTATAGACAAAGCTCTCACCAATGCTCACCACAGAAGAATTAACAGGCAATCCGTCTTTAAGCAATAGAAAATTCACTGTACCCTTCTTCTCTGATATCTCCTGGGGTACCAGCACATAGCCCTGCTGCAGGGCTAGGGTCCTATTTAGGCTCAAAGTCTGAGTGATATCATCATCCATGAGCACCTCTCTCAGCTCGCCCTTCTCCAGAGAGCTCACCTCTTCCGTGAAACTGCTCTCCGGGTAGCCGGCGAAATAGGGCTTTCCAAAAAATGCCACCCTCTCAAAGCTGCCCCAGGGCTGGTACTCAAATTGCTCTGTCCAGACCTTTGAATTATATGTGATATGCCCATTCTCTGCCGTTCTATCATCCAGGTCTATTTGCAGCATCTCTCCACTCAGATCCTCATCCAGGTCGTAGTAAAACCAGCCGAAGTCATCGGCCCGCCAGATGCCGTCGCCATAAGCGAAATGGCCCCGGACAGAGGCTGCTTCGGAGATCTCCTGCGCTGACGACAGCGAAACCAGTCCCAAAGCCATGACTAGAACTGCTGGTGCCCAATAAACTGCTCTGATCTTAACCCACCTCTCCTCGATCAATCCTGGATAAGCTGTATATCCTATGGCGGATCTACAGGCGGAGCGGAGTTAGATGTCATCTATTAAACACGTTGCGATATACGGCAAAGGCGGAATCGGCAAATCCTGCACTGCCTCGAACATTGCCGCCGCCTGTGCCGAAGAGGGCCACAGGGTGCTGGTGGTGGGCTGCGATCCCAAGAGCGACTCCAGCATAACCCTGGTGGGCAGGAGAATTCCCACCATGATGGACCTCATACTGGATGGAAGAGAGATCAAGGAAGAGGATGTGGTCTATGAGGGATACAGGGGCGTAAAGTGCATTGAGGTCGGAGGCCCGGAGCCGGGAGTTGGCTGCGCCGGCCGGGGCATAATTGTGGCCATAGACTTTCTGCGCAAGGTATCCCGGGTCCTGGAGGAGGTGGAACTGGTGCTCTATGATGTGCCCGGCGACATCGTATGCGGCGGCTTTTCCGCCCCCCTCCGAAAGGGTCTGGTCAGCCAGGCTTATATCATAACCTCGGGAGAATACATGCCGCTTTATGCCGCGAACAACATCAGCAAGGGGCTTGTACGGCTGAATACACCGCTTTCCGGAGTGATATGCAACTCGCGCGAGGCAGCAGCGGGCAGGGAGAAGGAGATTGCGGAGCGGTTTGCTGAGGAGCTCAACAGCAGGCTGGTGGCCTTCATCCCTAAAGATCCGATCGTCCAGCAGTGCGAGAGGCGGGCGGTCACAGCCATCCAGGGAGCGCCGAACTCTGAAATCGCGCAGGTCTACCGGGCTCTGGCCCGGGAGGTCATGGCAGGTGCCGAGCCCAGGGTCCCACAGCCCCTCAGCGATGAGAGGCTGCGAGAGCTGTCTATGGAATAAGAAGAAGCATTTGGAGACGAGGAAGGGATACCATTGGCCGCAGACTGTCCACGCGTTCTGATAGCCGGAGACCGCAGCTCCAGCGGCAAGACCACCATTGTGGCCGGGCTGCTCTCTGCCCTGCGTGGCAAGGGCTTTTCAGTTCAGCCTTTCAAGGTGGCTATGGACTACATCGATCCCAGCTACCATAGCTGGATCACCGGTAGGAGCTGCCGCAATCTGGACGGCTATCTCATGAAGGAGGAAGCTGTCCGGGAGATCTATGCCCATGCTGCTGAGAAGGCGGACATGGCAGTGATCGAGGGCGTGCGCGGGCTGTATGAGGGCTACGATGGCGACCTGGGCAGCACGGCACAGATCGCCAAGCTCTTGCGAGCGCCGGTGATATTCGTGGTCGATGCCAGGAGCATCACCAGGAGCTGCGCTGCTCTGGTCAAGGGATACATGGACTATGATCCGCAGGTGCAGTTTAAAGGCGTGATTCTGAATAAGGTGGGCAGTGACAGGCATGCCGATAAGGCGAAAAGAGAGATCGAGAGATATGCCGGAGTGGAAGTGGTTGGTGTCATCCGTCGTAACGAGGATATGCACCTGGCCATGCGCCACCTGGGTCTGGTCCCGGTGCTGGAGGGAAAGACCCGCCATGAGGGCTTCGCGGATAGGGTGGCACGCATCCGGGAGATAGTTGAAGATGGAATCGACCTGGGCCGCATCATCGAGATCGCCAGGGGGGCAGAACCTCTGCCGGAGGTACAGCCCGATCTTTACAGGAAGAACTCGGTCGGCGAGGGGGTGAGAATCGGCGTGGCCAGGGACGAGGCCTTCAACTTCTACTACCGAGACAACCTGGAGATGATGGAGCTGGCCGGGGCAGAGGTGGTGCCTTATAGCCCGGTGCATGACAAAGCTCTTCCGGATGTGGACGGCATCTACATCGGAGGCGGCTATCCCGAGATTTATGCCCGGGAGCTCTCCGAGAACGCAGGAATGCTCAGCAGCCTGGAGCGGGCTCACGAAAGAGACCTGCCCATGTATGCCGAGTGCGGCGGCCTGATGTACCTGGGAAGGGAGATCGAGTGGGACGGAGAGCGTCAGGAGATGGCCGGCCTGGTGCCGGGAAAAGCCAGGCGGGGCGAAGTGCGGGTCGTAAGCTATGTGCACGGCCGCCTGGCCGACTATGCCATCCGCCTGGAGCGGGGCAGGGGGATAAAGGGCGGCTGGGACGGGGTGTGCCAGGGAAATATGGTCGCCAGCTACACTCACATTCATAGCGCCTCCTTCCGGGGCTTTCCAGCCAATTTCCTTGGCGCATGCAAAGCCCGTCAGTGGCCATCGCCTTGAGGCCATGAAAGGTAACTAAAAAGACCGCCATCGATCCATGCCCACATCCCACTATTCCATGCGGCTCATAAATGCCAGTCACAATGCAAAGAGCAATTTAACCTGGCTTTATCCTCTCTTTTCCATGCGGCTCATAAATTCCGGTGACAATGCAAAGAGCAATCTATCCCGGCGTTATCCTCTCTTGATCGCTGCGGCTCTGCTCCTCATCGTGAGCTGCTGCGCCGCTGATAGCTCTATTCATGGCCCGGAGTTGGGTGATGTGCCAGTTTTCGGATATCAGATAGTCAATTCTTATCCCCATGATCCTATGGCATTCACCCAGGGGCTGGTCTATGACCGGGATGATGTGATCTACGAAGGGACCGGGCTATACGGTCGGTCCAGCCTGAGGCAGGTGGACCTGAAGACGGGCAAAGTCATGCAGCAGATAAACCTGCCAAGCAACCTGTTCGGAGAGGGAATAGCCCTGTGGGAAGAGAGCATAGTCCAGCTCACCTGGCAGTCCGGGCTGGGACTGGTCTACGGCAAGGAGAATCTGACTGAAACGGGCAGATTCGGATACCGGACGGAGGGCTGGGGTCTGACCCGCGACAACCACAGCCTGATCATGAGCGACGGCAGCAATATTCTGCATATCCTCGATCCCGAGACCTTCAGGGAGTCGGGACGGATAAATGTCACCGCATGGGGCAGGCCGCTCAATGGTCTCAATGAGCTGGAGTACATCAAAGGAGAGGTCTATGCCAATATCTGGCCCACCAGCCGGATAGCCATAATATCCCCTGAGACGGGCAAGGTCAGAGGGGTGATAGATCTGACCGGCATCCTGCCTGAGAGCCAGGGATTTGGGGAGCACGTTGATGTTCTCAACGGCATTGCCTATGATGCGCAATCAGGTCGGATTTTTGTAACCGGTAAGCTCTGGCCCAGATTGTACGAAATCAGTCTGGTTGGGCCAGAGATGGGCAAAAAAAGAGAGAACGAAAAGATAGACTGAAACGAGAAATCAAAAAGGGAACTCAAAAGAAAGAGATGAAGAAAATCGCACCCGGCTAATCCTCGCCCTCGTATTTGAAGGAGAGCCTGACCTTGGCCCTGTATTCGGCGATCTTTCCATTCTCCAGCCTGACATCCAATTCCTTGACCTCGGCAATGCGAAGATCCCTCAGGCTTTTGGTGGCCCGGTCGACTACAGTCTTGACTGCATCTTCCCAGCCTATCTTGGAGGTCCCAACCAGCTCAACAATCTTGTATACATCTCCATCTGACATGTTTCTATCACACCCCATTAACTGAGATAATTATAGGCATTGATCATTGATATAATTTCCTAAAGAGGGAGAGCAATCATCCCCCGGATTCAAAATATGATTCAATTATGCCGGAATGAATCCATTATCTATGGCGATCTGCTGGCCCTCCGGGCTCAAAATATAATCTATGAACGCCCCGGCCCCCGGCGAGGGCTGGCCCAGGGTGACAAAGTACAGCTTCCTGGCCAGAGGATAAGAGCCGTTCTTGATGTTCTCGATGGTTGGATCGATCCCGTCCAGAGATATCACCCTGGCATCTCCTCTCATCACAAAGCTGTATCCCATATAGCCGATGGCATTATCGCTCCGCTGGGTGCTGAACTTGACCTCGGAGCTCTCACCGCTGTCGTAGGCTACTCCAGGGGTCTCAGCCTCCCGGCTGCCCATGATGATCTCATTGAAGGTATCCCTGGTGCCCGAGCCCGGCCTGCGGCCTATGGCGAAGATCTCCATGTCCGGTCCCCCCAGCTCAGCCCAATTGACAATGCTTCCGGAGTAGATCTGCCTGACCTGGTCTCGGGTGAGCGCGGTTACGCCAAAATCATAGACTGCTGGGCTTACCACCAGACAGATGGCATCATAGCCTATCACCTGCTCGGCAAAACGAGTTCTCGGGCTCTCATACCTCTGACGCTCCTGGGGCTTGAGATCCCGGGAGGTCATGGCAATATCGGCTCTCCCCTCGGCCAGATCCACAATGCCTACGCCGCTGCCGCCGGACTTGACATTTATCCTGTAGCTGCCCTGCATGAGATTGAATTCCTCGGCAGCCAGCTCCGCCAGGGGCATGACTGTGCTGGATCCCGATACCACCACTGTTGCCTCTCTCTGTAATCCATCTGCGCCCGTCAGGAAAAAGACAAGCACCAACGCCGGCAGAACGACAGACCATCTCATCAGGAGCGCATTTGGCTATACTATTATGTAAGGCTGACTGCCCCCGGGCGGCAGAGAGGCGGAAAAAGAGGTCTTATATCATGCCGGCACGAATCCCTCATCTGCGGCAATTCTCTGGCCCTCCGGGCCCAGCACGAAGTCTATGAATGCCCGGGCACCTGGAGAGGGCTCTCCATAGGTATAGAAATAAAGACGCCGATGCAACTCGTAAAGATCCAGTTTTATGTTATCATATGTGGGCTTGATGCCGTTGAAGGAGATTCCGCTCACGCCTCCGCCCAGATAATTGAATCCCAGGTAGCCTATGGCCTTATCGCTTCCGGATATGGCCGTCTTGACCTCGGCTGCACCCATAGCCACGGTATCAACTCCCGGGGTCTCGGCATCATTGCTGCCCATGATCAACTCATTGAAATCATCACGGGTTCCTGAGCCCTCCTCCCGTGATACCACATATATGGGCAGGTCCGGCCCGCCCACTTCCTTCCAGTTGCTGATGTTGCCGGAGTAGATCTTTCTTACCTGCCGGCTGCTCAGCCCCCTGACCCCTGCCTGGAAGATCTCATCGCTCACGGCAATGCTGATGCCATCCAGTCCTACCGGGAATTCCTGAAAGGTGCCGTTGAATCTCTGCCGCTCCTCATCGGTTATCCGGCGGGAGGCCATGGCTATGTCATTCTTGCGCTCGGCTATGCCCAGAATACCTGCACCGGTTCCCCCGGCGGAGACGGTGACCACATAATCCTTTTGCATGAGATTGAACTCCTCCGCTGCGGCCTCGGCCAGAGGCATTACCGTAGATGATCCGGAGATGGTGACAGACCTGGAGGTGGTGATGTTTGCGGCAGATGCCGGGCAGATGAGAGAGAGCAGTAGAGCTACTGTAAAAATCGATATTAACAATATTATATTTCTAATGAACCCCACCATCTGAATATTGATCGTCAATATATGTAAAGCTTATCATCTCCATCTCCATCCATTCTGCGTTTCCATCAAATTGAATTATAAATATCGAATAAAAATTTGGAAGTATCCTAAATATGATTCTTCTCTGCTCAGAGCATTTGATAGAGGGTCGTCCTCTGCACCGCTTTTCTTCCCCTGCTTTCGATCAGCTCTATCAGCTCCCGAGCTGAGATTCGGGGCTCTTCACAGGCATTTCTGGCTATGGCCTCATCCATGAGCGTTCCTCCCAGATCGTTGGCTCCCCAATCTATGGCAGCTGCAGCCGCATTCCTGCCCAGCTTGGTCCAGCTAGCCTGGATATTGGTTATATTGGGATAGAGTGCGACCCTGGCCAGAGCATGCATCTTTAGCTTGTCGAGAAGGTCTATGCCAAAAACGCCCTTTCCCAGAATATTATCCTCCGGGATGAAGGGCAAGAGAACCGTCTCTGTGAATCCCCCCGTCTCCGACTGGATATCCTTCAGGATTGCCAGGTGCTCCAGCCGGTCGTCCAGGCTTTCCACATGACCGAAGAGCATGGTAGAGCTGGTGGGAATCCCGAGATTGTGGGCGGCTGTAATTATCTCCCTCCACTCCCCGGCTTTGAGCTTGTCCGGACAGATCCGCTCTCGCACCCGGTCCACCAGGATCTCTGCCGCTGTGCCGGGCAGGGAGCCAAGGCCGCTTCTCTTCAGCTCCTGCAAGGCGTCTCTGACAGCCACGCCTGAGTTTTGGGACATGTGCATCACCTCCATGGGTGAGAAGGCGTGCAGATGCAATTTCGGATGGGCCCGGTGTATGGTCTCCAGCATCCCGCAGTAATCCTCCAGCTTCATTTCTCGCCTGAGGATCTCTTCAGAAGATAGGAAATAGCTTTCCCGCTGTCGGAAAGAGCAGAAACTGCATGTGCCAGTGCATTTGTTGGTGAAGTTGATGTTCCGGTTGATGACAAAAGAGACTGCATCCCCGCAGCTCTTTTGGCGAAGGGCATTAGAGAGGCGGAAGAGGCGGACGGGCTGCTTCCACAGCCGTTTCAGCTCCTCTCGATCGGAATACGGATTGACGGCCCCTAACTGCATCTGCGAAAATCCAGCCACATCGGCGCTATCCGAGGTCATAAGAGATCTTCACCTT
>NOLC01000186.1 GCA_002256595.1 Methanosaeta sp. NSP1
TGCAAGCCAGGCGGACCAAAAGCCGAAATTGGATATCCAATGCTGCAGCGTCCCCTATTTCGGCAGCTATGATTGTCCAATTCGCCTGTATCTTGAATTGACCTCCATCTCCCGCCACATCCGCAGCCGGTCTAAATTCAGCTCCTTCTCTGCGCCACCTCCTTTATCATCTCTGCGGATATGGCGATCCCTTTGCAGGTGTGCATATTGAAGGATAGCAGCATTCCAACCACCTTGCCATTCTGGATCAGAGGCGTTCCGCTGTCTCCCGGGCCAGGAAGGTCCCCTGGCGGAAGGACCACATAGGCTATGGACCAGGAGACATCGGAGATGCGACAGCTCCTCCTGCGGGCCACGTTCTCCAGCGCGACCTCGCCCAGGCGGGGCCTTGCTCAGCTCTGTGGGCTCGCAGGCAGCAGTAATGGGAAAGAAGGCAAGATCGGCGTCACCAGGAATAAAAGCTGTCCTAGCGCTCTGGTCTCCCACCCGCAAGGAGTCTGTTCCTGAATAGTGGAATATGTGGGCTGGAGCGACACCGGCATAAGCTCCTCGCCATGGCACTATCGCTCCAATCACCCCGCCGGTCCTGCCGGAGACAAAGAAATCGCCTGACTTGATCACAACTTGATGCAATGCCTCTGAGATTATCAGGCTTTAGGCCACAGCAATCCATATCACGCTCAGATCATCGACCACAACATCCGCCTTGTCCAGTGAGATCTCCATCTCTTCTACCTGGAGGGCAACAGACTTCCAACGCTCAGCAATCTCGGTGATATCCTCTGCCAGCTTATCCTCGAGCTGTTCGAGCTCTTTGGCCTTGTCCGCCATCTTCTCTTCTGCTGTGCGCAGGCGCTCCTCGGTGCGCATGGTCTGCGACCTGCGAGATGCAGCCCGGCCCAGGCTGATGGAGCGTCGCCTGCCACCCAGAAGTCCTTTCAGAAGATCGCCAGCGCCCTGAATCAGCTCTTGATGCTTTTTTTGTTGGGTGTCGGCATCAAGCTCTCGAATTCTGCGATCGGCATCGCTAAGCTGGGACCTGACCCTATCGATGGATGCATCGTATTTGTCCTTGAGCTTGGCAACCTCTGAATCAGCATTGTTCTCGGCAGCCTTCAGGCATCGGGACTCGAATTCGGACCTGGATTCACCTATGCGCGAGTAAAGACGCAGCTTGGAATTGCGAAATACGCTCATGCTGCGATTGCGGCTGAGATAATCCCTGAGGGATATCCTGGCCTCTTTGAAATAGGCAGCACTCCCCAAATTGGCCTGGGGCAGCATATAGACAGCTTGATCCGGGGCCCGGGAAGAGAGATCGCGATCGTCATAATCGACATTTATGGCGGCAGCAGAATCGAAACGCTCCTTCAAAGGAAAGAACACCGCTTCCCATTCCTCGCTATGTTTCACTCCCGCGCCGCGGTGATCATAGGAGAGATGGACCCGGGCAATCAGGGCGGCCTGCAGCCGCCTTCCGCCCGGCACCGCTTTAACAGTTGGCGCCCAGGGAGCGGCTGCATCCAGATAGTAGACGGCAGCCGATGGGTCTATCTTGGGTGCAACCCGGCTTTCATTCGCAGACTCCTCTGGTGTTGCGGCAGAAGACTTAACAGGCGATCCAGTTTCAGATTTAGCAGGCATGCGAGCCGAGTGATCCGCCATCAGTGTCGAGATCTGGTTTTTGTCCAGCGGTCCGGCATCAAATGACATCGTCATTCGGCTGGTGAACAGCAATGGCTCCTTGACATAAGCCGATTGAAGAATGAATTGCATCTTGCCCAGGTCCGAGATCCTCTTATCGAGCTGCTTTACATCTATCTGGCCCGAGGCTGACTGCATGCCCTCCAGGATCCTGGCCTTGTCGCGTTCAGTTTGCAGTCTGCCTATCATCCATGTTCCGGCATTGGACATCAATTTATAGTCCAGGTCCACAGGATTTTGGGTGACCAGCAACATGCCCACGCCGAAGGCTCGCGCTTGCTTGTAAATGGTGAGTATCTGCTTTTTTGAGGGGGGCTCGGCGGTCGGTGGTGCGAAGCCGAATACCTCGTCCATATAAACCAGGGCTCTCAGATCAGGTGTGCCGGATTGTTTTCTCATCCAGGTAACCAGCTTGGATAGGAGCAGGGTGACCACGAACTGACGCTCGGCATCGGAGAGATGGGCCAGGTAGACAATGGATGTCCAGGGGAGGGCCGTCCAGCCATGCCGCAAAAGAGGGCGATGCAACCAGGCCATTCAGCCGCATGGCCAGCTTATCGCGCTCTTTGCCGGGATAGAAGCTCTCGATTTCAAAAACCCCCAGCTTGCGCATGGGAGGCTGTCGCACCTGGGAGATAAGCTCAGCCAGGTCCATGTTCCTGCCCTCGCTCCAGGCTTTCTCAATGATATTGGTCAGGAGGATGTGCTCGGGGCTGGAGATGGGATCGGCATCGATTTGGGCAAGTGCCAGAAGAGATGAGGCCAGTCCCTCTATCTCATCACGTGCCATCTCGGCCTGAGCTGGGTTGGACCAGTCTAGCTTGGGAGCAGTCAGAGATCCGACCACATTGATGGGAATCCCTGAGCAGGAGCCGGGAGTGTAGATGGTAAAATCGGCTGCCGTTCCCAGCTTTCTCATTTGATCCGGTCCCATGCCCCAACCTTCCAGCCCCGATTTCCATCTCTCGGAGCTTTCAGCCGCAAGCTGGCCGGGGTCAATGCCTTTGCGAAGGGCTTCCGCCTCGTTGATCCAGGGCCTGAAGCTAGCGGGTGAAAATGAGGGGAAGTTTAAAAGCAGGTTGCCCATATCGCCTTTGGGATCGATAATCAGGCAGGAAATGCCTGAAATCAGCGCTTCCCTTCCTCTAGCATCACAATTCCCAGGGCGGTCTTGCCCGATCCTGTCATTCCCACAATAATGCCGTGAGTGGTGAGGTTTCTTGAATCGTAAAATACATCCTCCCCGGTGCGCTTGCCGGTTCCAGGGTCTATGGCTCCTCCCAGAAACAGCTTTCCAGGCCGCTCTTTTGCAGTCATGATTCGCTCCTTTCTATCCCGGGATGGCTCGGTATCATATTTCGCGCGATTGCTCTGGCATCTACCATAACTAACCCCACCTCTTTCCCGAATGCAGGTAAAAATCCTTACCTGCAATCTCTTATTTATTTCCGATCCCATGAGCCCTCTGCTAAAAAGCGCTTAAGCAAATGCGCTCTATTTAGGGGCTTGCTGCACGCGGTCAGGGACCGGCCCGAAAGCTTTATATTCCGTCAATTGACGTATATTGTATTGGCAAAGGTCGAATCGTCTCATTCCCTCCTAATTGACTTTTGCCTCCCTCCTTCTTAGTCATCAATAACCTGATCTCCAGAGATGGATACGGCCCTATCATGCCCACCTTCCACATGAGATATCATATGTCAGGGCAATGGAAGACAATACCGGCAGCAGCGTTCGATCCATAGGATCCGCCTAAAGTCGTGATTCCTGCATTGCAATACTCTATTCGTATTTTATGGCGAAGTCTTCATCGGCCATGGTCAGGAGCATGATGAAGTCGTATATGCTCAATATCATAGTGACGATCAGTCCCACCGCAGTCAGGCTTATTAAAATATAGATTATCCCCATCTTGGCGTTTCCAAGATAGAATTTATGTGCGCCTGCTAC
>NOLC01000055.1 GCA_002256595.1 Methanosaeta sp. NSP1
CCCACTGTTGCCGCGCCTCCTGTCTTGGCCTGGAATATGGCAAAGCCTGCCAGGAGCGGCTTGGTAAACTGGGGAAAGACAAAATAGAGCACCGTTGGTCCCAGTAGAGCCAAACCCAGCAGAGATGCAGGATAATAGTACCTGGAAAAGCCCTTCTCCATGATCAGCCTAGACAATACGGCCAGAAATGCAACTGCCACCACACCTATGAGCAGAATAGTCGGCTGGAATAGGCTGTAGATGTATTGGTTAAAGCCGTAGTATGAGTCAATGAAGGGAAGGACCAACAGCGTGGCCATAAGAAATGCAATGCTTGCTGTTATGCTCAAGTACTCAACATTCTTTCCCCGCATGTGATCAGAGATGCTCTGCAGCATTATGAAAGCCAGAATTATACCCACAAAGAGAAATCCGGATGACCAGGCATCGATATAAAGCCCCAATGCCACGCCGGTCAGGACAGAATAGATGAGCGGCTTTCGGTATGCAGACCAATTCTTCTGCACCGCGGCAAAGCTCATGCTCTTTCCTGAATGCAGGGCCAGGATGAGAAACATCATGGTCAAAGTGCTGAAGAGTATCTCTGCCGCATGGTGATCTGTAAATCCAAGGGTGGTGCGGCTGAAGAGCTGGCCGGGAAGGACGGCCACAATAAGCGCAGAGAGCAGGCCGCAGCTCTTGCCCAATAGCTCCCTTCCGATGAAGTAAACCGGAAAGACCAGCAGAGCCCCCATGACCGCCGGCATCAGGGCACCCACCACATCCACCAGATGAGCGCTGGGATTGCCCAGGCCGAAGATATAGGAGAATATGGTTATAGCCCAGCTGAGCAGAGGTCCGAAGTGAGTGGGCGTTCCATGAGGGAAGTAGGTCATGGGATCGAAGAAGAGCCTCTGCAGGTTGATGACCGTGCCGTGGGCCAGCATCATATGGTACCAGGCATCGGTCTCGCTGCTGAAGATGACACTGCTGCCCGAGAATACCCTGTTCCAGGGGACAATGCCGCGCAGATAGAATGATAATATCGCAGTCAATATCAGTGCAATATACACATACAGGTCATTGCTCATCGAAGCCGCGGCCCTTCTCACAGCTTTGGCCTTGTTTTCCAGAGAGGTGGATGAGGCACTTTTCGGCTTGGCCTCTTTAGGCTGCGCCGCAGTTTTTTTGCCGCCATCTCCCTTATCTACAGATCTCTTAGACATCACCGCCAAGAGGCAGTTCTCTCCTCATAAACGTTTTGAATCAAGCTTTCGGATCAGGCCTTCAAAAGATCTATATTGTCTCACAGATCCAATATGCTCAAAGCATCATCAACCAATGTTCTGGAATAGATTCAGGGATTGATCTTTATGGAGAAGATGCAGGATGTAAAGGGTTTGGGCGGCATGCTCAACGGATTTAGGGATCTGGTAAAGGATGATAAGAAGATAGTATTCATAGGCTCTCCGGGATTTTGCACCCCATTTGCCCTGTTTCTGGGCTATCCGGTGCGGGAAAAGTCCCTGGCCTTCATGCCTGGACTGCAGATGGATAAAACCAGGAGCATTGTGGCCACTGAGCATGGCATGGAGCTGGCCGGCGCGACTGATGCCCAGGCGGATGTGGTTGTGGTTCTGGGCGGCATGGCCATGCCCAAGATAGGAGTTCAGCCGGAGGAGATGAAGAAGTTCCTGGAAAATATGAGCTATAAAAAGCTTATAGGGGTTTGTTTCATGTCTATATTCGAGAAATCGGGGTGGTGCCAGATTCTGCCCTTCCAATATGTGATGAATATCAATTTAGAGGGTGATATCTCAACATAATCCCGACCGTTCATCAAGATGCAGGCTTGCAGCAGCCTGCAGAAAATCCTTTAATAAAATCTATGGGCCCGACGCGATTTGAACGCGTGACCTCACGGTTATCAGCCGTGCGCTCAACCTGGCTAAGCTACGGGCCCGATCCGCACTTTGCATTGATGATCCCATTTATAACTGTTTCCCTTCTCCAACGCTGCCATCCCTTGCTGTAATTTGATGCCGGAAATGCCTGATTTGAAAACAAAAAGAGCTCCTGGCCGGCAAGCAAAGCCGTGGGATCATCTTGCCGCCGGGCTTTCCAAAGCTCATGATCCAGCCATCAGGCTCCGGATATTCGACAGACTTAAATCAAGGCAGGATTGACCATAACCGTGATAATTATGGATTCCCCTAAAGAAGAAGCAGAAGACTTGACCGGGCTGTATGACCTGGCCATTCCCCTGAGCATGCCCGTATCTGTAATCCGTGAGCTTGTAGAAAATTTCGATCTGGATCTGATCCGAAGGCCCGGTAAAATGGATATGACCGGAGAGGTGATGGACAGAGAGATACTGGTTTTGAGGGGAGATCTGGAGACGGTCAAGGCTGCGGAGAAGTATATGTTCGAGGCCCTGGACAGAAAAGTGGCCCAATGGGACAGCAAGGATAAAGAAGAGAAATACAAAAAATACTATGAGGAGCAGGCGGCAGCCCGACTCAAGGAGCTGAGAGAAAATCCCGAGTCGGTCAAAGAATGGGACGTAACTCCCACCCAGTAGCCTTCAAGGAATTTCAGTCTATCATCACCCATTTGTTTTTCCCTTCCCAAAGCTTGAGGGAGCTGAGCCGGACGGCACTGCCCTCCAGATCCCTGGCTAACCGGTCGGCTATCCATTGGGCAATGCTCTCTGCAGTGGGATTGGGCAGGATTTGGTTGAGGCAGCTATGGTCCAGATCCTGCAACGCCCCGGAGGTTATCTTTTTAAGTTGGTAGAAATCCATGACAAAGCCGTTCTCTCCTACCTCGCCTTCCACCACAATCTCCACCTGGTAGGTGTGGCCGTGCATATGGGCACACTTGCCCTGATAGCCGGGAAGGCTGTGCGCTGCATCAAACTCAGTTATCACTCCCAGCTTCATTCCCCTGCCCTCCCCCTGCGCCTGTCGATCTCATCCAGTTGATCCAGCATCTTTCGCAGTGCCGTTCTCACTGCATCGGAGAAGCTTACGAACTTCCCACCATCCCCCACATGAGACTGGACATCGTCTATGATGTGCTGGGGTATATCCACGGTGACCTTAGGCATCTCATCCTCGCATATGATCTAAATCCCATCCTCAGGGAATACTGAGGTATGGTCCGGAGAATACCATATTAATAGATTTGGTATTGATGCTGAGGCGGACCATAACATCCGCGCTATTCCCATCAATCTGCGCCCATCAAGGCGTCCTCCGGAGCTGCTGCCAGGACCCGGAGGGCTTCGGCCTCCATGAAGTGCAGCCTGGCAGGAACGACAAGAATATGCAGTGGGCCGCCCAGGTCACAGTCCTTGAGGCGGGAGAGCCGGTCGGCTCTGATCACGGCATCATCCGAACCGGCCCGGGCTATGCCTATGCCTAAGGTTCCGGGTGGGAGCTTGTCCTCCGCCTCAGACTCCATCTCCAGGAGCAGGGCCGCCCCCTGGCCTGCGGTCATATATCTCTCCACCGGGTCCCTCTGTATATCCAGGAAGAGCATGGTATGCAGGTTCCGGGCCAGGTTCTCCTGCAACACCCGATAAGGCGTCTCAGGGACTATCCTCTTGCCCCGTGCCAGGTAGGGAAAGGGAATGGTGGTGGACCGGCCGAATCGATAGTTCTGCAGGCCGGACAGACCGGATACGGCGGTGACTATGGATGAGGAATGGATCAGCCGGGTTTTGATGCCCATGAGCATGGCCCGCAGCCTCAGGTCCAGATGGGTGGTGGAGACCATGGCGTCGCCCCCCACCAGAAAAGCCACATCCATCTCTTTAGCCTGCTCCAGCCAGAAGGGCTCCACCTCCACCTGGGAGCGGGTGAGAAGGTGGATCTTCTTGCCGTGGAACTTTTCCAGCCCGGCCAGGGACGTGCCCATCAGCCTGGAGGTATAGAACTCAGCATAAACCATGTCAGCGGCTGCAACCGCCTCCCTCCCCTTGACCGAGATATCCCTCTCATCAAATAGCCCCAGGCCGATGAATGTGAGCATAGCCAGTCTTTTCATCGCCTCGGCTTAAAAACGCTCCCTCCTCTATGCCTTCTCCCTACGTCAAGTCTATATGTCAGACCTCTGCAATAAAGAATTATGATTGGCAGGGCAACTCAGGTTGTGGATTGCCGGGAGAGCATGGGCCTGGCCAAGGGAGGCGGTCTGGCGCAGAGGGGGACTTTATCCGAGGCCACCAAGCCGGATGTAATAGCCATCGCCATGTCTCCGGGCAGGCGTCACATCACCAAGCCGGTTTGCGAGATGACCTATGGGCTGCGCCGGGAGGGAATTCAGACCAGCGTTCTGGTTCTGGAAGCGGGAACGGGCCTTCCGGACAGCTTTCCCCAGGCATCGCGGGGCTACGGACCGACATTTGGGATCAATGAGAGGGAGATGGAGCAGATAGCGCGCCACAAGATTGCCGTCTTTCATCTGGGCAATGTGCGCTCCCATGTCATATCCAAGGCCAAGGAGATTCTGTCCCAGGTGGATATACCAGCGGTGGTGGTGGCCCAGTGCCCCATGGACATGGAGGACTTCGCTCGCGAGGGGATAAAGACCAGATCCGTCCGGCCCACCCACCAGAAGACAGAGACCAAGGGCGAGGTGGTGGACATAGTCACAGGCATCACCCGCGGGACAACCTGCACCCGTGTCAAGTTAAATAACCTGGCCAAGGTCCTGAACAAGCATCTGGCGGAGATCAATGCCCGTGAGGCTGCCGAGGCCCGCAAAACGAAGAAGAAATAATTAATACTATTCATCCATAGGCGGGGCTGTGACAAAGCTGGTAGTTCTTTTAGGAGACGGGATGGCAGACTTGCCCCTGGAGGCTTTGGGGGGCAGGACGCCACTCCAGGCGGCGAAGAAGCCAAATATGGACCGGCTGGCGCGGCAAGGCCGCAGCGGCCTGGCCCGGACGGTGCCGGAGGGCTTTGCACCAGGAAGCGATGTGGCCAACCTCTCCGTCCTGGGCTACGATCCGGCCAGGCACTATACCGGACGGGCGCCCCTGGAGGCGGCGGCCATGAATGTGCGCCTGGGCCCGGATGATATCGCCTTTCGCTGCAATTTTGTGACCATTGAAAACGGCCTGATGAAGGACTACAGCGCCGGGCAGATCTCCTCTGAGGAGGGCCGGGAGCTGATCGCCGCCCTGGCCCCGCTCATGCCGGGTCGAAGGCTCTACTCAGGAGTTAGCTACCGCAATCTTCTGGTGCTCCAGGCCGGTGCCAATGCCGTCTGCACCCCAC
>NOLC01000210.1 GCA_002256595.1 Methanosaeta sp. NSP1
GGCGATGCGGCTGAAAGGCGGCAGGAAGAAGAGAATGCGAACTGTGCCCGTGGGCAATAGCAGGAGGTAGCCTGCCAGCACTCCGGCTATGGCTCCGCTGGCTCCTACATTGGGAATCATGGAGGTGGGATCGGCAGCAATCTGCACCACTGACGCCGCCAGGCCGCAAAGCAGATAAAAAACGAGATAGAGGCCTGAGCCCATCAGGTCCTCCACATTGTCTCCGAATACCACCAGATAGATCATATTGGATGCTATATGCAAGAGGCCGCCGTGGACGAACATGGCGGTGAAGAAGGTGAGATAAAACGGCAGTACCACGCTCTGGCCGCTGGTCACCAGGCCGGGCACCAGGGCCACGGCCTGGATCATGGCATTTAAGCCATCTTCTCCCTCGGTGATAAGTATAAACGCCTGATAGAGAAAGACCAGTATGTTTATGCCCACTATTGCCGCGGTAACCGCCGGAAAAGTCCGACGGGGTATGATCTCCTCTGTGCCCACGGGCGCGAACATCTCTTAATCCCTCCACTGTTCTGTGATCTATCGGCTTAGTAGATAAAACCGGGTATCTCATGGCCTTAGCTCTCAGACCCATCCGGTGCTCATCAGTCGGAGAGGAAGCCTGGGCAGCAGCCAGAGCATGAA
This sequence comes from Methanosaeta sp. NSP1, assembly GCA_002256595.1. Taxonomy (GTDB): domain Archaea; phylum Halobacteriota; class Methanosarcinia; order Methanotrichales; family Methanotrichaceae; genus Methanothrix. The sequence goes on from NOLC01000210.1 coordinate 649, forward strand.
ATCCCTGTAGGACATTTCGCCCGAGCCAACTTCCAGATACCTTTCCAGGACCTGCTCCTGCCGGGCTAAAATCCCTAAAAGCATCCTGGGATAGCTGTGCATGATCCTGGAGAAGAAGAGTGCATAGCGCAGATCCCCGCCGAATTCCTTTTCTATCCGGCTCTCATAGGACCTGGCCAGAGATGTGGCCGGCGCATCGCCAACCATCTCTCCGGCGATCTTGCCTGAGGCCAGGGCATAATAGATCCCCTCGCCGGTGAATGGGTCCACAAATCCGGCCGCATCTCCTGCCAAGAGCACCCTTCCCCGGGCAACTCTTCTCTTATTTCCTCCCTGAGGAATGATGTGGCCGGAGAGCCTCATCTCTTCGGAAAAGCCGTTTTCCTTGAGGAAGCGGCGCATAACCTGACGGGGATGGTGTAGGCGTGAGCAGAGGCCACCTATTCCCACCGAATAGTATCCCCGGTGAGGAAAGATCCAGCCGTAGCCTCCTCCTGCTACTCCGAAGTGAATATCGAGAGCGCTTCCCAGACGCTCGGATATCCCCTCCTCCTCCGCCTCGATCTCAGATACCAGGCACACTCCATTGGTCTTCCTTCTTTCCCGTCCCGAGATCTCCTTCTTCAGACCATCCTGGCAGCCGCTGGCTATAGCCAGGAACCGGCTCTTATAGATCCCCTCTTTGGTTTGAATATGGACGCATTCTCCAGCATCCCTGAAGCCCAGGACCTTCTCTGTCTTCGCCTCTGCCCCGGAGAGAAGAGCTCTATCCAGCAGATGCTGGTCGAATGCGCTTCTATTGATGAGCAAAGTGATGTCATAGCCCCTATGCCTTTCCAGCATGAGATGCCCATAATGGACCCTGGCTCCGGTTATATTCCTCTCCTGGATCCATTGGGGAAGGGGATGGTCCAGAAGAGAGAGCGCCTTTCTGGATAGAGCGCCTCCACAGGGTTTGTACCTGGGAAATTCGCTCTTCTCCAGTATCAGAACATCCAATCCCCGCAAAGCAGCCGCCTGGGCTGCTCCCGATCCGGCCGGTCCGCCCCCGGCTACAATCAAGTCAAACATTTTAGCTCATTGCCCGGCAAGGAACCGCCCAAGAGAAAGATGCAGCCTTTTTTTCTGCGCATGGATCCTGGCTTTTACCTAGACACCGGGCAGAGCATCTCCGGGATTGTTTACCCTGGTTCCGGGGACCGCGCCTATTGCGGTGTAATAAGCAGCGGCAGGATAGCCCAGAATTCTTCCGCTGGCATCAGGCTTGAGCACTCCGCTGCTGGATGACTTCGGCCTTGCGGATATGGGTGAGCGCATGAACTCATCGATGAGGGTCTGATTGTTGGCGAAGGAAGAGTAGAGGAACTGATAGTACGTCTCCAGATAGGTATTAAACTGGCCGGCATAGTCCGTCACATACTGGCCCCTTCCGTAATATTCTCCCATGAAAAGCCCAATCTTCAGTCCGTTGGCCACGCCCCTTTGATACTCAGTCATCTGCCCCAGAGCAGGTGCAGCCAGTGCAAGGATAATCAGTACCGCTGTCGCCGCGATCAACCTCATCAGACATCATCTCTGGCGGATACCAATACGGCATGAGCTTTTTAGCTTTTCCATCTGATATTCCCCAAGCGGGTCACAAGATACTTCTCTAATTGAAAAAAATGGAGCTGATGCTTATATTTCTCCATAGTGATTCTTCATCTCATATCCACCGGGCTGAGGCATATCATAGACGCCTTGATTTCAGGGCATCAATTTTTATCCACAATGCTTGTGATATCCATCATGGGCAATATGCCTCCTGCATCGCCCATGATGATCTGCGGCATGGCCTGGCCATCCCATTTGGCGATCCAATTATTGTAAGCCTCGACTTTGCGGAGTTCGATCAGCTCAGGTGACTCCATCAGGGCGCTCTTCTGAAGCTCCAGGGCCTTGGCTTCGGTTTCCTTCTTGGCCAGTTCTGCTTTCTGATCGATTATGGTTTGCTCATATCTCTGCTGTGCTCTGAGCTTATCCTGCATGGCCACGTTCTTGGCCTCTATGGCATCGTTGAACTCCTTGGAGAAGTCAAAGTTCTGAATGGGAGTGCCTTCCACAACGATATGATAGCTGGCCAGCTCTCGGCTCAGATTATCCTGAATGGAGAGAGCCACATGCTCTCTGTGAGTGATCAATCCCTCCGCAGTAAACTTTGCCGTGGCAGCTTTTACCACATCCTGCAATTTCTTTTCAATTATGCTCTCATAGGTGTAGCCAAGCTCACTGTAAATCTTGGCTACGCTATTGGGCTCCAGATGATAAATCACAGAGATCTTAGTGTGAACCGTCTGCAGATCGCTGGAGGCGCTTGCAGCATCAGCATCCAGTGTTTGCGTTCTAACATTATAGATATTGATGCCATTGGCGATAGGGACCTTGATATGAAATCCCGGATTCTCTGTGCCGCTTATTTCCCCAAACCAGGTTACGACCGCTCGCTCACCGGCATCCACAGTATAAAATGGATTGAGAATCCAAACAGAAAGCAAAGCCAAAATCACTATGCTGATTGCCTTCCATTTTAGCATAGCAGGAAATTCTATGTTGCGGACATCCACCATCACTGATCACCACAACAGACATTATTTTAACTGGTATTTATCTATCCCTCCGTTGTCATTTTTCAAATAGAAATTTCAGGCATCAGAGCTTACGATCGAATATTTAATCCAAGACCGCCTGGTTGAGATCAAAGCGAGGCGCTAGTGCCATGACCAAGTACTTCGAGGTTCTCCGCCGCGACGGCCCGGCCAGAATGGGAAAGCTGCTATTGGAGCAGCAGATCAGCACACCTGCCCTGATCAGCAAAGATGATTATGTTTCAGCCGGCAGCATCTACAGCTACACTTCCATTTCGCAAGCTGTTGCCGCCGGAGAGGCCCTGCGGGGCTGCAAGAAGCTGGCCATTCTTCCTTATGTTCCGGCTGCTCTGAGATCCGAGCCTGCACTAAAGCTTCCGCCTCTGGATACAGAAGGCCCCAAAGGACTGCTGGTCCATCCCTTCAGCGCCCGCGAGCCTGAGAAGGCCGATGTCTATGTGCTGGGTAGCGCAGCCGCTCTCAAAAATCCCAGAGACCTGGTGGCGGCAGTGGCGGGACTGCGAGAGAAAATAGCACCGGATGCAGCTCTTTATGCCCCGGCCCTGGCCACTCCCGCCAACCTGGCCCTGCTGGTCTACCTGGGGATCGATCTTCTGGACGGCATACGCATGATGGCCGACGGCCTCCTGGGCCGCTACCACACCCGCGATGGGGTCTGGAAGGCATCGGATCTGGTGGAGCTTCCCTGCCGCTGCCAGCACTGCCGGGAGATGATTGAAGGTGGTGTGAGCGCCGGACGGCTCATGGCCCATAATCTGCAAAAGCTGGAGGAAGAGCTGCTGGCAGTTCGGCAGGCGGTTCGCTCCGAGAGCATCAGGGAGAATGTGGAGCGGCAGGTGCGGGTGGCGCCGGAGCAGACTGCTGCCCTGCGCCTCCTGGACCAGGAGCATAATTATCTGGAGCGGAGAGCACCGGTCAGCCGCCGCAGCACAATCTATGCCAACTGCTCCGAGTCCCTGGCTAGGGTGGAGGTAACCCGCTTTGCCCAGAGGGTCATAGGCCGCTATAAAGCTCCCCAGAGCGATGTCCTGCTGCTCCTGCCCTGCTCGGCCAAAAAGCCCTACTCCCTATCCCGATCCCACCGGCTCTTTGCCGAGGCCGTTGGCTCCCGCCGCCGCTATCTCCATGAGCTGATACTGACTTCACCCCTGGCTCTGGTGCCCCGGGAGCTGGAGGAAGCCTATCCCGCCGCCAGCTATGATGTTCCAGTGACCGGCCGCTGGGATAGAGAGGAGAGAGCCTGGCTGACGGGATGCCTGGAGGCCTACCTTAAGAAAAACAGGTATGCTAAGGTAGTGGCCCATCTTGATGGAGAACTGGAGCAGGCGGTAAAAGACAGCGGCCTGGAGGCGACGTACACCGGCGGCGGGACCAACGGCCCGGCATTGGAGCGCCTGGGCCAGGCGGTGGCCGACGCCTGCCGGGATGCTGTGCGCCTGCCCGATCTGCGCCTGCTGCGCTACCGGGCCCATGCCGACTTCTACTTCGGGCCGGAGGCAGGGGATGCTCTTCTCGCCGGCAAAATAATCGTCAGGGGTAGGGAGATCCAGGACGAGGCCAAAAGGCCCCTGGCCAGTTGGACCATCAATGGCAACATGGCCCTGTCGATGGACGGGGCCAAGAGGCTGGAGCCGCTGGGAAGGTACATCGTCAGGATTGGCGACTTCCTGCCCAAGGGCTCACTGCTGGCTCCGGGCGTCGTCGAAGCAGACGAGCAGATCCGGCCGGGAGACGAGGTGATCATTCGCGGGGAGAAGGCCTTTGGAGTTGGCCGGGCCAGGATGTCCGGCTGGGAGATGATGGCCTCGAAGCGCGGGGTGGCTGTGGATATAAGGCATATCAAAGAGAGATAGATGCATCACTTTATTTTCCTGCAAGTGCAATATCTCTGAGATGCCCGGACGAGATGCTGCCAAACCAGACAAAAAGAA
>NOLC01000034.1 GCA_002256595.1 Methanosaeta sp. NSP1
TGTCATGCCAATGGCGATCTTGGCCGTGACCCGGGCGATGGGATAGCCCGTTGCTTTAGAGGCCAGGGCTGAAGAGCGGGAGACCCTGGGGTTGACCTCAATCACCCGGTACTCTCCGTCCTTGACCGCAAACTGAACATTGCAGCCTCCTTCGATGCCTAAGGCCCGGATGATGTTGATGGAGGCGCTTCGCAGCATCTGGATCTCCCTGTCCGACAGGGTCTGGATGGGTGTCACCACAATGGACTCGCCGGTGTGAATGCCCATGGGATCCATGTTCTCCATATTGCAGATGGTGATGCAGGTGTTGTTGGAGTCCCTCATCACCTCATACTCCAGCTCAATCCACCCTCCCACGCTCTCCTCCAGCAATACCTGGCTGATCCTTGACCTCTTCAGCCCCAGGTCGCATATGGCCAGCAGCTCCTCTCTGGTTTTGGCTATGCCTCCTCCCGAGCCGCCCAAAGTATAGGCGGGCCGGACCACCAGAGGCAGCCCCAGCTCCTCCACCACAGCCAAAGCCTCATCCAGGGATTTGACCGCCCTGCTCCTGGGCACAGGCTCGCCCACTCGCTGCATAGCCTTCTTGAAGAGGTCCCGATCCTCCGCCTCCTGAATGGACTTGACCGATGTCCCCAGCACCTCCACATTGTACTTCTCCAGGACACCCATCTCCGCCAGCTCCGAGGTGATGTTCAGTCCGGTCTGGCCGCCGATTCCGGCTATAATCCCGTCCGGCCTCTCCTTTTCAATGATCTTGGCCACTATCTCCGGCACCAGGGGCTCGATGTAGACCTTGTCCGCGCTGTCCGGATCGGTCATGATGGTGGCCGGATTGGAGTTGACCAGCACCACCTCAATGCCCTCCTCCCGCAGGGACTTGCAGGCCTGGGAGCCGGAAAAATCGAATTCAGCCGCCTGGCCGATCTGTATGGGGCCCGAGCCTATGAGCAGGACCTTATGGATATCATCTCTCTTGGGCAAATCTATCGCCTTCCGGACACTTCGCCTGCGGCATCCTTCATTATTCTCAAGACCGATCCGAAGAAGGGGTCTTCCGTACACAGTGGCCCGGGGTTGGCCTCGGGGTGGTATTGAACCGCCAAAACTCTGAGTTTATCGCTCTTTATGCCTTCCACCGTTGCATCGTTGGCATTGAGCTGGGTTATCTCCAGCTCGGTTCCCTCTACCGACTCGGGCCGGACGGCAAAATTATGATTCTGGGAGGTGATGTAGACGATCTTCTTCTCCAGGTCCTTGACCGGCTGGTTTCCGCCGTGATGCCCGAACTTGAGCTTGAAGGTCTGGGCTCCCAGAGCCAGGGATATGACCTGATGGCCGAGGCAAATGCCGAAGACCGGGATCTCGCCGGCAAAATGCTTGACTGCCTCTATGGCTTTCCCGGCCCTCTCCGGATCGCCCGGCCCATTGGAGAGGAACAGGGCCTCGGGCGCTGCCGCCTCTATCTCCGATACGCCGCAGTGAGAGGGAAAAACGGATATGTCAAACCCCCGGCGGGGGGCCGGGGCCCTCTATACGGTAGGGAGCCCGGCAGGTCACATCCCCCAGCAGATCCCGGCTGGAGATATCGGCCTGGGAGCGGGCCAGCGCCACTACATCCAGGTCCTGCACCTCGCTCCTCTCTCCCACGGCAATGGCCGCCCTCATCACTCCCTGCTCCCGAACCTTCAGGGTCAGCATGCGGGTGTCCACTCCGCACAGCCCCGGCCGGCCCTCGTCTCTGAGGAACTGGCTTAAAGTCCTATGATGCTGGTAATGAGTGGGCCGATCCCAGTACTCCCGGCTGACCATGGCCTGGGGCCACATCCGGTCGGACTGAAAATCATCGCCGCTTATGCCGTAGTTTCCCTGTAGAGGATAAGTGAACATGAGCATCTGACCGTGATATGATGGATCGGTCAGAGCCTCCTCATATCCGGACATGACTGTGGTGAAGACCAGCTCGCCCAGGGCCACCCCGCTCGCCCCAAAACCGGTACCTTCCACCCTCGTCCCGTCTTCTAACCCTAAGACCCCGATCATAGTATCGGCATCACAAGCAGCTAAGTCACCTAAATACATTGCGATGCAAAATTATGAATTGTGAGCCGTAGCTCTCATTGCCGCTAAAGAAATGCATCACCATCTTTTTTAATCTGAAGGCCCAAGTCCAGAGGCATGGAAGTTAAAGTCCAGACCATCAAGAGCCCCGATTTCAAGCAGATCTATGCCATAGGCGCAATCGGAGGCCACAGCCCCTATGACTTTCGCATCGCCTTCTACAACGACTCCCCCAAGACCTCGCAGGAGGAGGGCAAGAGCATGACGGTGATGGAGAGGAAGATCGACGCTGAGATCATCCTCTCCCCCCTGGCGGCCAAGGAGCTGGCCAAGTGGCTGGCCGAGCACGTCAATGACTATGAGAAGCTCTTTGGAGAGATCAAGAGACCTGGATCGCCCGTCTCTGCTTCTGCCATAGACGGCAAAGGCAGCGAGCCGGCGGCCATTCAGGGATATATGTGAGGCGGAGATGAATAGCAAAGAAAAAGCCTTGCTCCATCGCGGCATGGATATGGTCCGAGCCAGGAAGTTCGAGCCGGCCCTGGAGGCCTTTGATAAGATCATTGCCGCTGATCCGGATATACCGGAGGCCTGGAACAATCGTGGTGTAGCCCTCTACAGCCTGGGCAGGCTGGATGATGCCCTGGAGAGCTACGAGCGCAGCCTGGCTCTGGATGGCGAGAACATGGATGCTCTCCGGAACAAGGCCTTCCTCTTGCGCAGCCAGCGCCGGCTGGATGAGGCTCTGGCAGCTTATGATACAGTTCTCCAGAAGGGAGGCGACGGCTATGACCTGGAATCGACGGCTGTGGTTCTCACCGGCCTCGGAAGGCTGGAGGAGGCCTTGAACTGCCTTTACCTGGCACGCGAGCAGCTCTCTTTCGAGCGCCTGGAGGAGGAGATTGCGGCGGTGAAAGCATTGATGGAGCAGAGGGGCATTCCCGTCCCCGAGAGAGCGCCCCAGGGAAAAGTTTGATAATATCAAAAAGATAATGGATTAGACAGATGATCCATTGTGCTTTTCAACCTGGATATGATTGTGGTGGGATCGGATCTTGAAAGGCTTTATAATGATCAATGTCGAGCCGGGGACGGAAAAAGCTGTCCACGACAGCCTGGCAGCCATCAAGGGCATCAAAGAGGTGGTTCCGGTCTATGGTGAGCATGATTTCATAGCCATAGCCGATGTGGAGAGCAGATCCTTCTCGCTTATAGCCCCCTTCTTTCCCCAGTTTGTTATGGATCTGGGGGCGTCCTACTCCTGGCTTGGGGTCATAGTCTCGGTTTATGGAGCGGTACAGCTTTTAACCCAGATACCCATAGGCCGGCTCTCCGATCGGACCGGCAGAAAGAGGATAATGCTCTTCGGCCTGGCCACCTTTGCCCTCATTCCCCTGCTCTATATCTGGGCTGAGAGCGCACTTTGTCTTCTCTTCATCCGGGCTCTGGGTGGCCTCGGTGCCTCAGCCGTCTGGCCCATTGCCATGGCCCTGATTGTCGATCGAGCTGATGCCGGAGGCAGAGGCGAGGCCATGGGCAGGTACAATGCCTCTTTCTTTTCCGCCCTGGCCCTGGGGCCATGGATTGGGGGAGTGCTTTATGATTGGTCGGGCCAGAATGCTCCCTTCCTTCTCTGGGCCCTGCTGGGAGCCTTGTCCTTTCTGATGGTGCTGCTTTTCATAGCCGAGCCGGAGAGGATCAGGCTGAAGATAGGGGAGGCCCCGGCGCGGCTGGAGGGGGGCCTAATATCTCCCGGCTACAGGATGACCTTTCTGGCCTGCTCCTCAGTGGTCCTATGGTCCGGCATAGTGGGGGGCTTCAACTTCACCATGCTGCCCGGCTATGCCGCCGGCCTGGGCCTTAAAGCATCAGATATCGGCATGATCTATCTGGCCTACGGAAGCAGCACCGCCCTCTTCAATATCTACTTCGGCCGCCAGGCCGACCGGGGCGGCAGAAAAAGGCTCATCTTCATCGGCTGCCTGGCCGGTGCAGTCGGATTTGCCCTTCTTCCTCTGGCCGGCGGACTGATCCAGGCGGCATTCCTCTTCTCCCTCCTGGGAATGGGCCTGGGAATGGCCGGCCCGGCGGCGGCAGCCCTGATCGCCGATACCACTTCGCCCTCCCGGCGGGGTGAGGTCTACGGCATATTCAATACCGCCCGCATGGCCGGAGTGGTCATAGGCCCGCTCATAGCCGGCTTTACCGCCGATATGCACGGCATCAACGGAGCAGTGTATGCCTTTATCGTTCTGGCTGCGGCCATAACCCTGGCCAGCCTGGCCATCCGGGAGGCCGGGGCGGACTTTAATTGAAATCCTGAAATCCAAAAAAGTGAGATTATTTTG
>NOLC01000150.1 GCA_002256595.1 Methanosaeta sp. NSP1
CATATTGAGCCATTGGAAATTAAGAGAAATATAAATTCCCAACCCAATACGTTCAACCTGTCATTGCCACCTAAATGTAAATGGCAACTGCTTTAAAAGTTATTATCTAAAGTATTAGTCTAATTAAGTAAAATTAAAAGATATTCCCTTTCAAAACAAATTATTTATATCATTAGGTAATTCTGACATAAAAAAATATGGTGACAATTATGAGGGAGTCCACTGTAAAGATCCTAGACGATACGGATATGGAATTTGTGGAAACACTTAGGTCCTTGAGCGTTCCGCGCAATGTTGCCACGCTCATCACCTTTCTGGCCAATGTGGATGAGGCCTCCTCTCGGGAGATAGAGATGGGCTCAGATCTCCGCCAGCCCGAGGTCAGCATTGCCATGCGCACCCTGCGCGATAACAACTGGATAGAGGAGAAGGAGATCAAACGCGAGGGCAAAGGCAGACCGATGAAGGTTTACTCTTTGAAAGCCGGAATCGAAGATGTTATTAAGCACTTCGAGGAGGAGAAGCTGCACGAGTCCGCCCAGGCCATGGAGAGCATTCAGAGGCTAAAGCAGCTCATATCACCCTGAAGATCAGATGAAAAGATGAAAAACTGCTAGGGATGTTCAGTGGAGGTGACTGCTCAGTACCTCCACCTCGATTTTTGCCGCGATGTTTTTGCCCAGGGATATCTTCATGCCGTCGACCTCAATTACCACCGGCCCTCCAAAGGGTTGGTTGGCAATCTTGCGTATATGCCTGCCTCTTCGTATGCCCATGGATTCGAATCTCTTTCCCCAATCGACATCGCTATAAATGGCCTTGACTTCCAGCGTCTCATTGCAGGGAGCCTTGCTCAGTTCAATGTACCTCATTTCAATTAGGCCTCTTCCATTGCGATTGGATCTTTGCTTTAGCCTCAAGCCTTCGCGGCTCGAGCGTCTCCATCAGCGGCATAGATCCAGGGTAGCTTGTCAGAGGATCTCCATGGCCGGGGCAGTCTCCAGAGGCGTCAGCAGTTTTTGCCAGAGCACATCCCCCTCCTGGATAAACCTTGCGCAAAATGGGCAGCCATCTATTTCAGATCCTTACATTCACTCCTCTATCCTTTAGATAAGACTTCACCTGTCCTATGCTCCACTCTCCGAAATGAAAGATGCTGGCCGCCAGTGCCGCTGATGCGTCGGTCTGGTTGAAGACCTCAAGCATATGATCCGGGCTGGCGCAGCCGCCCGATGCAATTACCGGAACATTAACCCTTCGTGCCACCGCATCGGTTAGGGGAATATCAAAGCCGTCATAGGTTCCATCCCGGTCCATGCTGGTGAGGAGGATCTCGCCTGCACCCAGAGAGACGGCTCTCCTGGCCCAGGCCAGGGCGTCGATGCCTGTGAATTGCCTGCCCCCGTAATAGGAGCACTCAAACCAGCAGGGTCCGTCATCGGTTTGGACGATCTCTCTGCTCTCTTCCAAGCTGTAGCGGCGTTTGGCGTCGATGGCCAGGACCACAGCCTGGTTTCCGTATTGCTCTGCGATCTCTTCGATCAGCTCTGGACGCTTCAGGGCAGAGGTGTTCAGGGTGATCTTATCCGCCCCGGCATTGAAGACCTCTCTGGCCTGATCCAGGCTGCTTATGCCCCCTCCCACAGCCAATGGCACAAAAACAGAACGCGATGTCTCCTTGATAACGCCGGTCATGGTCTCCCGCCGATCGGCAGAAGCAGTTATATCCAGGAAAACGATCTCATCCGCACCGTCTTGATAATACTGTCCTGCCAGCTCCCAGGGGATTCCGGCATACCTTATCTGCTTGAACTCGATGCCCTTTACCACCCTGCCGCCGGGAACGCCCAGGTCGCAGTCCAGACAGGGGATGATCCTTCTGGCTAACATCTGGCGGCCCTCACGAAATTCTTCAGTATTTGCAGCCCCTTTGGGCCGGACTTTTCCGGATGGAACTGGGTAGCAAAGAGGTTATCTCTGCAGATGGCTGCGGTCACATCCACTCCGTGCTCTGTTGTGGCAGCTACGACAGAGTCATCCTCAGGCAGGCCGTAGTAGGAGTGAACAAAGTAGAACATGTCTCCCTCTGAGATTCCATCCAGCATCTCCACATGCTGCTTGATCTTCAGGCAGTTCCAGCCCATTTGAGGAATCATTACCCCCGCCGGGAGGCGCACCACCCTGCCGCTTATCCAGCCCAGACCGGCCGCGCCGGGGCTCTCCTCGCTCTCTTCGAAGAGAACCTGCATGCCGACGCAGATGCCGAGCATCAGCACACCCTCCTGGAAGTGCTGCAATAGGCTTTCTGAGAAGCGGGAGAGCTGGGCCATGCAGCTTCCAAAGGCACCCACTCCAGGAACCACTATTGCCTTTGCGCCTTTCAGGTCCTGGGGGTCGCGGGCGAATCTGGGATTTCCGCCCACGTGGTCCAGGGCGTTGTAGATGGAAAATAGATTTCCCATGCCGTAGTCCACTATGACTATTGTCATCTTCTCTGTCCTTCTTGTGCCAGATCTATCTATCATTTATTTGCGATCTCCGAAGTCATATCCTCCCTAAAGGATTCTTCGGCTCTGATTCAATATCCGAAATCGATCGCTAGCAGGGATCTCTAACCGGCCTACCGGAAAAGCTTTTCCTTTGTCTCCATTCATATATGTTATGATAGATTATGAAAAATTATTAAGCATGATCTGACCCACCCCTACATATGGAAAATGCCCCTTGCAGCTTTTTTCCAGGCGGATGTTGGCCGATTTTAAAGCTCTGCGAATCCGGCTTTTGGGCAAAAGCACCGGTCTATTGCTAAATTAAAAATTAAATGTTAAGTTGTTTTATGATTTGTTATGAAATCGCTAATTGTAGGCGATGCTTAAAATAAAGCTATGTGGCTGGAGTGCATATCAGTCTAGAAATTCATTTATAGAAAGCATTTATATATGCCAACAAGACATTTCCGGCCTCCTTTTTACTTTATAAATCTAACTGAGAATTGTTATATAGCTAAGGATGGACCTTTGCACCCACCAGTCAAACATAAAGATTTGGGTAGAATGGAGATGTAAAAAATGTCCAAACCTAATCCCTTTGAGATAGCCCAAAAACAGCTTGACGATTGCGCTAAGATTCTGAACCTGGATGCGGGAGTGCATGAATTTCTGCGGCACCCCAAGATAGAGTACCATCTGTCCATACCTGTACGCATGGATGATGGGAGCACAAAGATCTTCCAGGGATATAGAGTTCAATACAATGATGCCCTCGGCCCCTGCAAGGGAGGCATAAGGTATCATCCTGATGAGACCATAGACACGGTGCGGGCCCTCTCCGCCTGGATGACCTGGAAGACATCACTTCTGGGCCTGCCTCTGGGCGGAGGCAAGGGTGGAGTTATCTGCAATCCCAAGGAGATGTCCATGGGTGAGCTGGAAAGGCTCTGCCGCGGCTATATCGACAAGATCTGGCAGAACATCGGTCCGGACAAGGATGTACCGGCGCCGGACGTCTACACCACGCCGCAGATGATGGCCTGGATGATGGATGAGTACTCAAAACTGACCGGATCCAACAACTTCGGATGCATCACCGGCAAGCCCCTTTGCGTGGGCGGCTCCTGCGGCAGAAGCGATGCCACCGCCCGGGGCGGAATGTATGCTCTGCGAGAGGCGGCAAGGGAGTTAAACATCGACCTGTCCAAGGCCACCTTTGCCATTCAGGGATACGGCAATGCCGGCAGCTTTGCTCACAGCCTGGCCAAGGAGCTCTTCGGCGGAAAGGTCGTGGCAATCAGCGACTCCAAGGGCGGAGCATTCAATGCCAAGGGCATTGATGCCGATGAGGCGGCCAGGATCAAGGCTGAGACCTCCACCGTAGCCAACATTCCCGGTGCCAAGAAGATCAGCAATGAGGAGCTACTGGAGCTGGATGTGGATATTCTCGTGGCTGCGGCTTTGGAGAATGTCATCACCAAGGACAATGCCGGACGGGTAAAGGCCAAGATCATTGTGGAGCTGGCCAACGGCCCCACCACCCCCGAGGCAGACGAGATCCTGTTCCAGAACAAGGTGCACGTCATCCCCGACTTCCTGGCCAATGCCGGCGGCGTCACCGTCTCCTACTTCGAGATGGTGCAGAACATCATGCGCTACTGCTGGTCCTTCGATGAGGTCTATGCAAAATTGGATGAGCGGATGACCATGGCCTACCAGGGAGTCCTGGCTGCATCCAAGAAGTACAACGTCAACATGCGCCAGGCAGCCTACACCGTGGCCGTGTCCCGGGTTGTGGATGCCATGAAGACCCGCGGCTGGGTCTGAGGCAGATTTCGATCAGTTCAAAACCACCAGCAGAGGTGCTCTGCGCTCCACCACGGGCTGAAGGCCCGCAATAGGGGCGCAGGGCCCTCATATTTTTAGCTCTTTAGCCATCCCTTTTCTCTAATCTCTTCAGGGATAGCTCTTTTCTCCAGATGACCGCTCATTACTTATTCCCAAGAGGCGATCTAAGTAAAACTAAAGTTTCCAATTTAAATTGACCCCGGTGAATTTCATGGAAGAGGATTTCAAGAAGGCAGCCGAGTTTCACGGGCACATCTGTCCGGGCCTGGCTATGGGCTATCGAGTGGCGAAGTATGTTAGGGAGCACTATCCCAGGTCGAAGGATGAGGAGCTGGTCTGCATTGCCGAGAACAATTCATGCAGCGTGGATGCAGTGCAATCTCTTCTCGGCTGCACCACGGGCAAGGGCAATCTGATTTTGGTGGACAACGGGAAGCAGGCTTTCACCTTCTACTCCCGGGATCAGAACCGGGCGATGAGAATCTACTTCCAGGGAGATGTCTTTGGCCGCATGGACTCACTGCGGCTGAAGGCAGCGGCTGGACAGCTCTCTGCCGATGAGAAGAAGGAGATGGAGGGCCTCCGCTCCCAGGTCATAGACGCCATTTTGAGTGGCAAGGATGAGGATCTGCTATCTGTGAAAGAGGTAGACATTCCAGCACCGGATAAAGCCAGGATCTACCCGTCTCTAGCATGTCAGCAGTGCGGGGAGAGGTTTATGGAGATCAAGGGCAGAACAGCGGAGGGAAAGGTGCTCTGCAAGGGCTGCTTTGCAAAACTGAT
>NOLC01000132.1 GCA_002256595.1 Methanosaeta sp. NSP1
TTCCCGAGCGGGTCACACTACGAAACGCCCTCTTCTTCAGCACCATGGTCTTTCTCTCCCAGGGTCCCATCGACTTTCTGCCGATGGGCCGGCACAGGTATTATGTCATCCTGGAGGGAATCACCGGCTGGCTGCTGCTGGCTCTCTTCCTGGTGACACTGGGCCGGGTCATGATCCGCTGATCCGGCAATGCCGTACCAAAATGATAAATCCTGAGACAGATTAAAGGCGAAGCGGTGACGGAAAACTCTCCCTGGCGCTGCCTTCTCCCTGCCCTGATCCTTTTGCTGCTGCTTTTCATGCCGGCGGTGGCAGCAGATGAATCAGGGATAAATTCCCAACTGCCCCATAGCTCTGCCATAGCAGCGCAGAACATCGTCTCCCAGATCCGGTCCGGCCAGCCCGTCAGCTATAACAATATTACCGTCACCGGCCAGCTCGATCTCTCCCTCATAGAGGGGCCTATCAGCCAGGCCCTGGTGATCACCAACTCCCGCTTTCAGGGACCGGTGCTGATAGAAGGCGTGACCTTCTCCCAGGATCTGGACCTGCGGGGCAGCACCTTCCAGGATAACGTCAGCTTTGCCCGGTCCAGATTTATGGGAGACGCCAAGTTCTCGGGAGCCCGATTTATGAAACTGGCCGATTTTGCCGATGCCTATTTTGATGCCTCCTCCTCATTCATCGCCGCCAGCTTTTCGGGCGACAGCAGTTTTTCCAGCGCAGAGTTCCGGGGAGATGCCGCCTTCCTGGGCGCCTCTTTTGCCGCCGATGTAGATTTTGATGACGCCAGGTTCATCAGATCGGGATCCTTCCGGGCCGCCCGATTCGAGGACGTACGCTTCTTTGAGACCGAGTTCTCCGGCCAGGTCACATTCCTCTCCGCCCTGTTCTCGGGCAATGCCACATTTGCAGCCACCCGTTTCCAGAGCGATGTGGTCTTCCGCCAGGCTCGCTTCTTAATGGGCAGCACCTTCGGCCTCTCCAGCTTTGCCGGCCTCGCAGACTTCGGAGCTGTCCAGTTCAATCAGACTGCTTTCTTCGGCGGGGTCAAGTTCTCAGACCTGGCCTACTTTGCCTCGGCCCGGCTTGGCGGCGACCTGATTCTGGAAGGGGCCAGGCTCTACAGCATGCAGCTCGAGGATGTCGAATTTGCCGAGCAGTCCGAGATCAATCTCAACAGCACCGATTTCACCAAATTCGTGGTCCGCTGGAGCACCATCGGCAGCCGCATGGTCTACAACGGTGCCGCCTACCTGGCCCTGGTCAAGAACTACAAGAGCCTGGAGTGGTTCGACGATGCAGACAGTTGCTACTACCAATACCGCAGAATAGGCCAGAGCCTCACACCCTGGGGCTGGTCCAAGCTATCCGATATCGTCTCCTGGCTCTCCTGCGGCTACGGTGTGCGTGTGAGCTATACCGTATTCTGGTGCCTCTTCACCATCCTATTCTTCGGGGTGGTCTTCTGGGCCGGAAAGGGAATGAACAAATTCGAGATCGAGGACATGGAGCTGCCCGGAAATCCCAGTCTTCGACCCAGCAAGCGAGGCTCATTCACCGATGCCCTCTATTTCAGCATAGCCATGTTCACCACCTCCCAGGCCCCGGTCAATACCTATCCGGTGGGATTCTACAGGCATCTGGCCATGGCGGAAGGAATTTTGGGGTGGTTTTTCCTGGGTCTGTTCGTGGTTGTGCTCAGCGCTGTGCTCATCCGATAAAGATCAGAAAGGCACAAGACGGGATGGGGGCAAACAGGAGAGCAATGCAGCCCAAGCATTCCCGATCCGGAAAGCTTGATATACGTGTTGGTTATAGCAAAATGCGGAAAAATGGGCGCGTGGCCTAGTCAGGATAAGGCGGCAGCCTCCTAAGCTGTAGATCGGGGGTTCGAATCCCCCCGCGCCCGCTTTGGCTTTTTAAAGGATGACTTCAGAGCGCCGATTTTCAGTGGACTATCTTGGATATGGCCAGCTCCAGAATATCCTCGGCCCCGCTCTTCTTGAGCAGAGGGATGAGCAAATTCACTGCCGAGCGGTCCACAACGGTCTCCACCGCATAGAAGCTGGAGTTGTAGAGCTTGGAGATGGTGGGATTTTTCATGCTGGGCAGCATGGTCATGACGCTGCTCATGGAGTCCTCCGGGACATTCATCTTCAGCAGCACCTTTCCTCTGGCCTTGATCACGGCAGAGAGAAGCGTCTGCACCGCCACGATATCTTCGTGCTTCTGGGGCTCAGCCCAGCTCTTCTTATTGGCTATCAGCTCCGAGGTGGACTCTAGCATGACATCTATGATCTTCAGGCCGTTCTTTTTCAGGGTGGAGCCGGTCTCGGTGAGGTCCACCACCACATCGGTAAGCTCCGGGACCTTGGCCTCGGTGGCACCAAAGGAGAACTGAATGTCTACAGCAATTCCCAGATTGAGGAAGAAGGCCTGGGTGAGCTGGGGATATTCGGTGGAGATCCGGCTGCCCGGAGGGATATCGCGGGCGCTGTGGATATCCTGGCCCTCAGGCACGGCCACCACCAGCTTTACCATGCCCGGTCCCTGCTTGCCGTAGTTGAGATCGGCCACATGGGCCACCACCGCTCCGGACTCCATTATCCAGTCGGTACCGGATATGCCCAGGTCGAAGTACCCTTTGGCCACATAGCCCGGTATCTCCTGGGGCCGCAGGATCTTCACCTTGCCTATGCGGGGATCATCGATGCGGGCATTGTACTCCCGCTCAGTTCTCTTAACCTCCAGCCCGGCCTGCTCGAAGAGCTGCAGCGTCTGGTTTTGCAGGCTGCCCTTGGGAATGGCTATGTCTATCATTCTGATGTTTGGCTTTTTCAGAACATATTTTTGTCTTTTGCTTGAGGCGGTGACAGACCATTCAGGAACCGATTCCCTTCCAAACCTTTTTCATGGTTGACACCCCTGGATGGCAATTATGTTCGACCCAAATGAGGAATCTCTGGTTCTGGAGATTGTGCGTGGCTTTTTCGATGTTCCACCGGAGGAGATGATGAAGATCGGGGACCAATTCAAGAAGCTGCTCTTTGATCCCCAGGCAGGCTGCGAAGAGGATGCCGCCTCAAGCCTGAGGAAGGCGCTGGAAGATATGCCCAAAGAGCAGGTCCTTCTGGCAGGAATGTTCGTCTCCGGCCTGCTGCGCTGCAACCTCGTCCCCCAGATCCAGCAGCAGTATATGCAGGCCCAGGCGGAGGAAAAGACCGATACGAAATGAGTGATGGTATAGTCCACTCTTCACTTCCGGACCGAAAGGCCCTGGAGACTGAGCTGAGAGGCATAGTCGAGGCGGTCCTGGCCGGCAAGATCGAGAACCAGGCAGACCTGGAGTCGGCCAAGAAGGATGCATCATCCCGGCTGGGCCTCGCCTCGCTGCCCAGCAATGCCGATATCCTGGGCCGGGCTGCGCCAGGGGAAAGGGAGCGGCTGGGGATGCTGGTCCGAAAGCCCACCCGCACCCTCTCCGGGGTTGCAGTCATCGCTGCCATGACCTCTCCCGCCCGCTGTCCGCATGGAATTTGCCTGCCCTGTCCGGGCGGCATAGCCTCTACATCCCCCCAGAGCTATACCGGTCGCGAGCCCGCTGCCATGCGGGCGGCTCAGCATGACTATGATCCCTATCGCCAGGTGGCAGCCAGGCTGGCCCAACTGGAGGAGATAGGCCATCCACTGGACAAGTCGGAGCTGATAATCATGGGTGGGACGATCACCGCCCGTCCTCTGGGCTACCAGCACTGGTTTGTACGCCGCTGTCTCCAGGCCATGAACGACTATCCAGGCGGAGAAAGCTTTTCTAAGGTGCGGGATTCATTTGAGGCCATAGCTGCGGCCAATGAGTGTGCCAGAGTGCGAAATATCGGCACAACCTTCGAGACCAGACCGGATCACTGCCGCCAGACCGAAATCTCCCAGATGCTGATTCTGGGGGCGACCAAGGTGGAGCTGGGGGTGCAGAGCACCCGCGACGACATTCTGGAGAATATGAGACGCGGTCATACGGTCGAGGATACAGCCGCGGCCAACTATGCCCTGCGTGAGGTGGGGCTGAAGGTCGGGTTTCATATGATGCCCGGCCTTCCCGGCTCCTCGCCCGGAACCGATCTGGAGGTCTTCAAGGAGCTATTCTCAGACAGCCGCTTCCGGCCCGACTACCTCAAGATCTATCCCACCCTGGTGGTGGAGGGAACCGAGCTTTACCGGCTGTATCAGAATGGCGAGTACAGCCCGCTGGAAGACGAGCCGGCTGCCGATCTGGTATCACGAATCAAGGAGATCCTTCCCCCCTACGTCCGGCTGCAGAGGGTTCAGAGGGACATCCCCGCCCATCTCATTGTGGCCGGGGTCAAGAAATCCAATCTCCGGCAGCTCGCCCAGAGGCTTCTGGCGGCGCGGGGGGGCAGGTGCCGCTGCATTCGCTGCCGGGAGGCAGGACTGCGCCGGATAACGGAGGGGGAGGTGCGCCTCGAGCAGCAGCATCATACCGCCTGCGGGGCGGAGGAGCATTTTGTCTCCTTCACCGCTCCGGATGACACATTAATTGGATTTCTGCGCCTGCGGCTCTCTGCCCAGGCCCGGGTGAGGGAGCTTCATGTTTACGGGCCCATGCTTCCCATAGGCAGCAGGAAAGAGGGATGGCAGCACCGCGGTTTTGGGGAGCGGCTTCTGGAAGAGGCGGAGAGGCTGGCTCGTGAGGCGGGCTACAGCCGGCTGGAGATAACCAGCGGCATTGGAGCCAGAGGCTACTACCGGCGGCTGGGCTATGATCTCTTGGGCCCTTACATGGTCAAGCGGCTATTGGATTCGTAAAGGGGAATAATTTCTTATTTTTGTCTGCCATCTACCCTCTTGGTGCACCTGCCACAGGCCACCAGGACGGATGGGCCCCTGCGGGCCAGCTCCTCCCGAATGGCCGCCTCCACCTCCTCTTCGGAGGCGGGCATATCCAGGAAGCGGGTGGGCAGCAGCGCCTTTAAAACCGCACTCAGGTCGGGAGCCTCCTGAAAGCCGGTCATGGCCGCTACATCGTTTTTAAGCACCACAGCCAGAAGATCGCGCCTCTGCCAGATGG
>NOLC01000092.1 GCA_002256595.1 Methanosaeta sp. NSP1
AATATCAATCAGGATGGATAAGATTCTTGATTGTCTATCTGGTTATCTGCACAAGGGTATTAAGCCTTTTGAAGAAGTTTGCAAATGAATTCATTGAGTCTTGTATTTGTAGCCATGCATCAGCTTTATGCCCTGAGGCAAGAAAATACCGGTGTTAAAGGGCTCGGAAAAAACACCGCCAAAACAGACCTTAAAAAACAATGGAGACGGCAATTGCCTTTGCCCTCTCCAATTATCTCCCGTCCCGAAGCTCAGATATTCAGGCCAGAAGAGTGGAGTTGAAGTCAACAAAGATTCCGGTCATCTTGTCTGCTTCAAAGTATCCATAAACGGGGTAGGCTCCAGCGCCTGGAATCAGTCGCATGCTGCTGCCGCTGTCAGAGGCAATGATAAATCCCGTGCTGACGTTAAGCCATCCCAGGAACTGATAGCTGATGAGAGGGCAAGTTTTGATCTTCGCCTCATCGCTCATGCCACTGCTGGATGAGAACGGCTCGCCTCCCACCCAGGGATCGCCTATCCCCTTCTCGAAGAGCTCCTTCATGGCTGCTTCTGCGGGGCGATCCATGGGCTGGGGTCGGTCTCCAGACAAATACTCTCCAGACAAATATTGGTCCTGATCCAATGTGGCTGCATCTGCGGTACTCTTTTCTGTCTGGCCTGCTCCAATGGGAAGCAGGGCCAGAAGCATCGCTGCCGCCAGAAAGGCCGGCACTGCCTTCATAAATGCTTTCATGATACTCCCTCTTTGAGATTCTTTTTAAAGATTATCTGCAGATTAAATTATGGTCACAAGTATCTACATTCTATAATATATTGCTTTCCCTGCATTCAAGCCGATAATGGTGATTTTAATTGGCCGATAGAAGGTCAACCATCCCATGGCCATCTCCTCAAGAAGGCGACCATAGAAGAGCAGCAAAGAATAATTGCTAAAAAATTATATAGACAAAAGCTAAGTTCCCGGCTTATACCCGCGCGGCTCATCAACCGCCTCCATGGTGGCAATGGCATGCTTGAAAACCAACAGCTCGCCCTTTGCCGTCTGGAGCAGGATCTCATAGGAGTTGAATGATTCAACAGTCCCCACAACCGGCTGGCCTCCTGAGAGGAGGCGAATCGTAACCTTCTTGCCTTTGAACTTGGGAATGAATTGCGGCAGCGGCTGTCTTACAATGGGCTTTTCTTCTTCAGACATTTTTCCTCAATACTCATATTGGTGCATCTACTTATTAATCTACCCCTTCACCAGAGTCAATATCGGTAGTACTTGACCAGCAGGCAAAAACCGCTGAAGCGCGGGGCTTTTCATCCGCTGTGAAAAGGAGAACTGCTGCTCGTCTAGCCGAATATCTCCTGAGCCGGGCAATGGCACACCGATCCCTCGAACTGACCGCTGCCGCGCAGGGCCTTCCAGGCGTCCTTCAGTGAGACTTCCCTGATATTGGCATAGCTTTCCTTGAGGTAAGGACAGCCACGGATGCTGCCGTCCACAGCGACATGCATCCATCTTCTGCCGGCCATGCAGCCCAGCATCTGGCCCTCGAAGTAGGTATTGGCGAAGATTCTGGGCCCGCCAGCAGTGGAATTGATTTTGCGATAGATATCGATGATCTTCTCTTTCTCGATCAGAGTCAGCTTTTCTTCAGGAGACCTGGGCATGCCCTCCCATACCGACAGCTCCTGCACCCCCAGCTCTGTTGCCAGAGTGTAGAGCTCCAAAATTCTGTCCACCTGGCCCGCCTTGATATGACAGGACATGGTGACCATAAGTCCCGCATCCAGAGCGATCCTTATAGCTTTTAGAGCCATGGCATGAGCCCCGGCAACCCCCCTCACCAGATCATGCTCCTCGGGATTGGTGCTGTATACTCCAATGATCAGATTATATAGGCCCGCCTCCCTGAGCTTGACCGCCTTCTCCACAGTCAGCTCCAGGCCAGGGGTGAAGAGATTTGCCACCGCCTTTTCGGGGTCTATATGTCTGATCAAATCAAATATGTCCTCCCGCAGGAGCGGATCGCCCTCGGTGAATGTTATGATGCAGCTTCCCATCTCCAGGACCTGATCGATTACAGAAGTGATCTCCTGGCGGCTCAGCTCGCCCTCGCCTTCACGTATCAGGCAATGATCGCACCTGGCCCCGCAGCTTCTGGTGACCTCAATGGAGACTGTGGAGGGGACCGGACGGCCTATCGCCGCCCGGGCCTCATTGGCCAGCAGCCTCTTGAAGGGGCCGCTGGGTATGGGCGGAAGCCAGGTGCTTAAAACCATATCCTTGAGCCGGATCAGAGCAGGCTTCTCCTCAGCCAGCCTCTGGTTCATGGTATTCAAAACCGGCTGGACCATCCTGGCCAGAGCGCCGCTGGCCTGCAATGCTCGCCGATCGGCATCAAAATCCACGCCCAAGGCGGACGTCTTGAGAAGCATGGTCATTGCAATATTCTTTTTTCCGGGCAGTTATAGAGTTATCGCTGCATGGAGAGATAAGGTTAAATCGATCATCTCTCCTGTACGATAGCGGTGAAGCTGAATTGAATGAAGTTGTATTGGCCTACTCCGGTGGCCTGGATACATCGGTTTGCATTCCGCTCTTAAGAGAGCGCTATGGGTTTGACAGGATAGTTACAGTAATGGTGGATGTAGGCCAGCCGCGGTCGGATATAGAGCGCGGAAACAAGAGGGCCGAGCTGCTGGCGGACGAGCATTTCATCATAGACGCCAGAGAGGAATTTGTAAGGGACTACATCTTTCCCCTGATCAAGGCCAATGGCTCTTATGAGGGATACGTCCTGGGAACGGCCATAGCCAGACCGCTCATAGCCAAGAAGACGGCAGAGATCGCAGAGCAGAAGGGCATAAAGAACCTGGCCCACGGCTGCACCGGTCGCGGCAACGATCAGCTCCGCTTCGAGGCCATCTTCAGGGCTACGGACTGCCGGGTGATTGCTCCCATGCGAGAGCTGGACCTGGCCAGAGAATGGGAGATCGATTACGCCCGGGAGCATGGAATAGATGTGCCTGTCACCAAGGACAAGCCCTGGTCCATAGACGAGAACATATGGTCCCGCTCCATGGAAGGAGGAAAGCTGGAGGATCCCTACTTCGAGCCTCCCGAGGAGATCTACGGCTGGACGGAGAAGCCCGATGCCGGCAGGAAGCCGGAGGTGGTGGAAATTGGCTTCGCCGAGGGGGTGCCCGTCTCTCTGGATGGCGTGCCCATGGGCGGACTGGAGCTGATAGAGAAGCTCAACCGCATGGGAGGAGCACACGGCGTGGGCCGGACGGATATGGTCGAGGACCGGGTGCTGGGGCTGAAGGCTCGGGAAAACTATGAGCATCCTGCGGCCACCATCCTGCTCACAGCCCACAAAGACCTGGAGCACCTGGTCCTATCCAGGGCGGAGCTTCGCTTCAAGATTATGGTGGATGAAGCCTGGTCGGAGCTGGCCTATATGGGCCTGGTGGAGGACCCCCTCTACGCTGATCTCATGGCTTTCCTGGACCAGTCCCAGAAGAGAGTCAACGGCTCGGTAAGAATGAAGCTGTACTGCGGCTCAGCCAGCCCTGTGGGCCGCTGTTCACCCGATGCCCTCTATGCTCAGGATATGGTCTCCTTCGACTCACAGACGCTGAGCCAGAAGGATGCTGAGGGCTTTGCCAAGTACCACGGCTTCCAGGCCCGGCTGCTCAAGAGAAAGGGACGCTAGAAAAATTGGCCAGGGCAGGATTTATTTGATATTGCGGCCCAATATTCTTTCATGCCCAGAATTGTGATATCGGAGGACGCCAGGTCCGGTGACCTGGCACCCCTGGCCCTGGCCTTGCATGAGATCATCCGGCTTCCCGTAACCATGCGCAGCAGGGGCTTTCCAGGGATAAGGGTGGAAAAGGGAGAGGTTCTTGATGACAGCTACAGCGGACCGGTGCTTGAGGCGGTTATAAGCAGCGGAAAGAGCATTCGCACCACGCCTGAGAGCGGGGCCTACCGGGGCATTCCTGTCTCCGTGGCACCGATAGTGGTGGAGGGGCAGGCGATAGCCGCAGTGGGTGTGGTGGATGTGATCGGCACCATCGATATTCCTGAGGTATTTGGGGCCTATGGAGATGTCATAAAGCAGGTTCAAGGAGCGGCTCCAGAAGCGAAATGAAAATCCGGAGAGCTGAGAAGAGAGACCTAACCCAGATTGTGCAGATCGAAAGCCTCTGCTTTCCCCAGGAGGCGGCCTTTCCCCCCCAGATGTTCGCCTATCTCATAGATTACGCCGTGTCCCTGGTCGCCTGCCAGCCGGTGAAGAAGGTGCTGGGTTTCATCATGGGGTACACCAGCGGACAGGCCGGAGCTGTTTATACCCTGGATGTTCATCCCCAATATCGCAGGATGGGCATCGGCAGCAGCCTCATATCAGCCCTGGAAAAGGAGCTGCAACTTCTGGGCGCAGAATCTATCCGGCTTGAGGCCGCAGTGGAAAGGCCTGAGGCGATAGAGCTTTACCATAAAGCAGGCTACCAGGATAGAGAGCTGGTCAGGAACTATTATGGAAGAGGCAAACACGCACTGAGGATGCGCAAGGCTATCCCCCCTGCAGGAAAGCCAGATCTCAGGACATAGCCAGTTTGGCGGGAATAGGCAATTGCAGGATGGAGTTTTATGCTTAACGATAAGAGCCGAATGAGAGGCGGCGATATGGAGGCAGAGCTTTCTGCCAGAGTGGATGGCCTGTTGGATGAGTTCATGGCCAAGGTTGATGCCATGACCGGGGAGAGGCATCTGCAGAGGGGAATTGCCAGAAGCCAGCTTCCATCCAGCATAGTGGCCATTCTGGACAGGCAGAACCTCACCATCCTGGGCCAGTTTCGGCTGGAGAACCGCACAGCCAGCTATTTTTATCGACCGGATATGGCCTTGAGTGGCCAGCAAGCAGCCCAAAGCGCCCAGTGGGAGTTCGGATTTGATGACCCTTTTATCATCCAGTTTCCTGCCATATTGATGGATCAGAATGCCCCTGATCGCAGGGCTGCCCTGGAAGCTATTGCCGGAAAGCACATCGACTCGGAGTATCAGAGGCTGGAGGAGAAGCTCAGCCTCATGCGCCACCGGCCTATTTTCGGCCCGGTTGCAGAGCCGGTTATGGCCAAGACCTTGCTCTTGCTGCGGCCAGAGGATGGTGGGCAGCCGGAGATTGAAAATGCCATATCTTCTGCTCTTTCGGCCTGCAATCTTGCTTATGAAGATGCTCCGGACATACGCAGCGGAAGAGCGGCAGTGCGGGAGATGTGGCGAAGCATCAATTATGCTGCGGTGATCCTGGCCGA
The DNA here is from genome assembly GCA_002256595.1 of Methanosaeta sp. NSP1. GTDB lineage: Archaea > Halobacteriota > Methanosarcinia > Methanotrichales > Methanotrichaceae > Methanothrix. Next base: position 5,317 of record NOLC01000092.1, read on the forward strand.
TCTCACCGGCGCCGATCCGCAGGTTATGTATGGCCTGGGCATGGCCCATACTCTGGGAAAAGAGACGGTACTAATTTACCCGCAAGGCTCAAGTTATCTCAACGATCTACCGGGAGCAGAGCGGATAGAATATGAGGACAGCGATGCAGGAAGGTCAAAGCTGGCAGAGGAGCTGGCCGATGTGCTGGGCAGAGCTCTGGCGCCCATTCTAGAGGATTAGAGTATAAGGCTGAGCTGAGCAATACTGCTTTGCGCCGGGCCTATAATGTTATATATGTCCTGCATTTATACGA
>NOLC01000223.1 GCA_002256595.1 Methanosaeta sp. NSP1
GGAGAGGACTTTGGATCCAGTCTGGGCGAAGATGGCGGTGACATCTTTGACTGTCCGATCGACACATGCCCCGCGGCTGATCAGCTCATCCTTTATCTCCAGCAGCCGCGCCTGGCGCAATGCCTCGAGGCCCACCACCTTGTCCACCAGGTTCAGGGCCTGAACCCCCTTGATCTCCACCCGGGCTCCGCCTTTGATGGAGACATTAACATCCTGGCGGATGGTGCCCAGGCCCCTCTTCACCCGGCCGGTGGAGCGCAGGATCATGCCCAGGTATGAGGCCACCTCTCTGGCGTGGGCTGGCGAGACTATGTCCGGAGCGGTACCTATCTCCACCAGGGGAATTCCCAGCCGGTCCAGGGAGTAGACCAGGCTGTCCCCCCGATCCTCTATGATGCGGGCCGCCTCCTCCTCCAGGCAGAGGATGCCTATCCCCACCCTTCCTGCCGAGGTCTCAATCCAGCCGTCTGCGCCTACGTAAGCAGTGCGCTGGAATCCGGAGGTGTTGGAGCCGTCTATGACCATCTTACGCATGACCTCCATCTGGTCCACGACCTTGATGTTCAGAAGCCTGGCTATGACCAGAGAGATCTCCAGGGCTTCGGGATTGACCTCAGCCGGCGGCTCCTCATCCGCCTCCACCAGACAGGTGCTGTCATAGGACTTGTAGAGGAACTTGCGCGATACCAGGACCTCCTCCAGAGCGGCCCGGTCGATCTCGCCCAGCTCACTTCGCGAGGGGCGCAGATATCTGAAGAACTCAAAATTGGACTCCTCCACCTCCCGGTGCCGGGTGGGGCAGCCGCAGAAGAGCTTGTGGGCGGTGTCCAGCTGCTGGTGAATCTCTATGCCGCAGATCAGGCCTAAAGCACGGTAATCAAGGCATGGTGGAGCTTCTTTTGTCATCGGATTACCTTTCAGTGAATGCCGGTGGTTTAACTCTTTTGACTGCCTCCCGGATGTCCTCGGATTTGACCGTCTTTCTCTTGGCATGACGGGCCCAGCCCGCTGCCTCGCGGGCCACCTCCAGGCCGTAGCTCTCCAAAATCTCTGCCAGCGCATCCCTCGCGCCTTCGCTCACTCTATCGGCCCCTGCCTCTCGAATGAGCCTGCTCACTGGGGCAACAGGAAGTATGGGCATTTCTATATCCACCTCATAAATCCGGATTTTGCAGCCGGAAAAGGCTATTTTCCAGCCTTCTGATGCTGCAAGCCCGGAATGTGTGTTAATATCTCATTTACCACTTATATAATTCCTTCTATGCGAAATTCAGACTTATTTCTTACGAAAATATCCTTTTGACTTGATCTGAGAATTCTCTCCAGGCAATGTCTGAGCATCATCACTAAATCCAAAATTAAGAACATAATAAATGTTCGATCAAAAAATCATTCCCATTCAATGGAAATCAGATCCCCTGACGGGAAATGTTAATTAGGTTGTCGGGATAAAAAGCAGAGCATGAGGAGTGGACTATGAGCGAGCATCTCTGTAAAGCAATCATATTTAGGGATCTGGAAGACGTCTACGGTCCATGCGGCTGCGGCATGAACCTGGCCACTCTGCCCATACTCCTTCCCAGGGACTGGGTTACTCTGGAGCGGCCGGCCCAGGCTGAACAGGATGATTTCGGCAAGGGCTTTGATTTCAGGCGCACCTCCGGGTTCACCTGCAACCAGGTCTTCGAGCATGAGATGGGGAGAGAGGAGTACCTGGCCAACTTCTCCTGCTGCTCCGAGTGCGCGGAGAAGGCTGTAGCTTGCGGTTATGCCGTCTGGTCTGAAAAGTCATATCCCAGATCTCTGCGCTGAAATGGGAGGAATGCTTTGTGAATCTAACTGTTTATTCCACTTCCGCCTGCCCCAGATGCGAGCAGCTAAAAGCGGCGCTTAAAAAGGCCGGGCTTAATTATGAAAATCAGGATATGAGCACTCCTGAGGCCCTCACGGAGCTGAGGGTCAATGGGGTGTTCACCCTCATGGCCCCGGTGCTTCAGGCCGATGACAGCTTCTACACCGTGGAGGAGCTCTTCGAGGGAGAGCTTCTCCGGGATCTCTCCAGCATCCTAAAAACCTAGAACTCCCTGCCCCGCACCCGGCCTATATCGAAGACTGCGGTGGAGGCTATATGCATCACGGCGAAGGTGCCGGCCTGGATGGGATCGGTGACCACCAGGTCTGCCTGGGCGGGCAGAGATCCGGCCATCTTCAGGGCTATGACCGGTATTCCCTCCTCCTGAAGCTTTTTCACCTCCCGGGTGATCCTGCCTCCCATGAGCGCCCCGGCCAGGACCAGAATGGAGGCGCGGGGCAGGCGGGCCACGGCGCTAACGGCATCGGCAATGGCTTCTTCGCCAACCAGGGGTATGGTATCGACGCTGATTCTCTCTCCCCGCAAGTTATGCCTGTCCGCCTCGCTCACCGCTCCCACTGCCACCTGAGCCACCTGGGCCCCTCCGCCGATGATGATAACCCTGGCGCCGTATATCTTCCCAAAGGTCTCATGAATGGACACCTCGATTATGGCCGGGAAGGCCTCCAGCTCCTCTACCATGGGTGGGATATCTTCCGCCACGCAGTCTATCTCCATGTAAAGCGAGGCTCTGCCCTGGTTCATTCCCCTTTCCAGCAAGAACTGCTGGGTATATACGATGTTGCCGCCCCATTTGGCCACCGCACCGGCGATGTCGCGCAGCATCCCCGGCCGGTCCTGGCATATGACATTGATGGCTATGCTCATATCCTGCCTCAATGCAGGACAAGGCGCCTGGGAAACTTTAATATGACGAGTGAGTAACCTTCATCAGATGGAATTTTGTCCCGAGTGCAAGAGCATGATGATGCCCAAAGGCGGCATGATGGTCTGCAGAAAGTGCGGCCAGAAGATGCCCAAGGCTGCGGCAGGTGAGTCCATGGTCAGCAAGACGGAGCAGCTCGAACGGGTGGTGCCTGTGCTGGAGCAGGAGTCGGCGGGTCTTCCCACCACTAATGCCCGGTGCCCCGATTGCGGCCATAATATTGCATACTGGTGGCTCCGCCAGCTGCGGAGCGCAGATGAGAGCGAGGTTCGATTCTTCCGCTGCACCAAATGCAGCCGGACCTGGCGGGAGTACGATTAAGCCTCCTGGCCCTGGCATCAGCTACCTGGCATAAGCTATATTAAATATTAAATGGCAACTTTGGGAGAGGATTTAGTGATGTTCAAGGCTGTAATCAATGCGGAAACTCTGCGCGATGCAATAGATTCTGTCTCTTCTCTGGTGGACGAGGTCAAGTTCTCCATATCGGAGGGCGGCCTGGAGCTCAAAGCCGTGGACCCTGCCAATGTGGCCATGGTCTCCCTCAAGATCGGAAATGAGGCCTTTGAATACTTTAAAGCCACAGCCTCGGAGATAGGCATAGACCTGGTGCGGCTGGGCGATGTCTTGAGCATGGCTGATAAGGGTGAGAATGTTCAACTGGAGCTGGATGAGGAGAGCCACAAGCTGAAGATCGGAGTGGGCTCTCTTTCTTACACCTTGAGCCTGATCGATCCCACTGCCATCCGCAAGGAGCCGCGCATACCCGAGCTGGACCTGCCCGCCCATGTCACCCTGCCGGGCTCAGAGCTGCGCCGGGCGGTGAAAGCGGCGGAGAAGGTCAGCGATCATGTCATCCTCGGCGTATCCGATGAGGGATTCTATATGGAGGCCAAAGGGGATATCGACTCCCTCAAGCTCAAGATCCCCAGCACCGAGCTATTGGGCATGAAGCCGGGCGAGGCCAGGAGCCTGTTCTCATTGGATTACCTGGAGGATATGTCCAAGTCCATAAGCAAGGCCGGCGAGGTAACCCTGGAGATGGGCATAGACTATCCCCTGCGGGTCCACTTCAAGCTCGGCCAGTCGGTGGAGATAAATTACCTCCTGGCTCCCAGAATCGAGCAGGAATGAGGATATCAGATTACCCTTTTACTGAAGATGCGGCCGGTGCGGTGAGGGAGGCAGGATACTCTCTAGAAAGCCTTCTCACTAGGGCCTCATTCAAGGCGGTCCGCAGCCGGGCCATGAGGCGTGTGGCCGGAGCCCTGCAAGGCGCCATTCCCGAGAGCTGCCCCCAGAGCCAGGCGGAGCATCTTTCTGAGCTTTTATCCTATCCGCTGGCCAGGGTCATGGTCTCCTGTCTGGGAGACGAGATACTGCTGCGCCGCTATGCTCTGGCCGAGGCCAAGCTGGCCTTCCGCCGCATGCAGGAAGAGAAGGATGGCCTGAAGGCTCTGGCCGAGGATCTGGGGCTGCATCCCCAGGGGCCGGGGCCCTATAAAATCCATTTCTCCGAATATATCCGGGCGGCGCACGGCATGAAGAGCCCCAAGTGGAAGCTTACCAACCGCGATCTTTCTCAGGGCTACCTCACGGTCACCGAGGAGGAGACCAAGAGGCTGATGGAGGAGGCGGCCAGGGTGAGGGTTCTGAAGGGTCTGCCCCTGCCGGTGGATGAGAGGATCTGCGCCTCTTTAGAGGAGTATCTGCAGCCCCTTCGGGAGCAGCTCGAGGCCCTGAAGGCCAGGGAGAGGGTGGACCTGGGAGCAGTGGAAGAGGGGGCTTTTCCCCCCTGCATCAAGAAAATGCTCTCCGATGTGGCCCGAGGGGTCAACCTGGCCCACAGCGCAAGGTTTGCACTGGTGAGCTTTCTTTTGCATATCAATATGACTGCGGATGAGGTGATATCTATTTTCAACACCAGCCCGGACTTCGACTCGGAGAGGACCCGCTACCAGGTGGAGCATATCGCCGGGTCCTCGGGCACCCGATACAAGCCGCCGGCATGCAGCACCATGGCCACCTACGGCAACTGTCCCGGTCAGGATGAGCTGTGCCGGAGGATCAGCCATCCCCTCAGCTACTACCAGCGCCGTCTGGATACCTCTACACCTCTCCCGGCCCAGTGAGGGACTGGAGCAGGGACTTGATGCGCCGGTCATATGCGCTCTCTTTTCTGGCCAGGAGCATGATCTTCACCCTGGTTAGGGGCTCAAAGCCCAAGGCCGCTTCCTCTG
>NOLC01000115.1 GCA_002256595.1 Methanosaeta sp. NSP1
CTATAGGGGTTCGGCTTGAAGCAAGAGGTCTCCCATCCGGAAAATAGAGGGGCTTTGAGTGAGAAGATGACATTGATTTGACAGCTTTCTGATGGGCTCGATTGAGCAATTGCTGGCAGCCTTCTATCGAGCCCTTCATCCCAAACCTGGCCTTAAGTGCTTGGAAAAGCACATCGGCCTTTTGATTGGGCCGCGCATACCTCTATTCTTGCCCCATCCCTGGAATAAGGAAAACGGCCTCACTGTTTATCAAATGAACATTCTTCGGCTACAGGCCGGCCCAGGCAAGGACTCCGGTCATCTTGGCTCCAATGTAAAGCATCAACACAATAAAGATGTACTTGAGCTGCTCCGCCGGCAGCCGGTGAGCCGCATTTGCTCCCCATTGGGCTGAGAATATGCTGCTCGCTGCCAGAAGGGCGAACTGCTGAAGGTCGATATATCCCAGGCAATACCTGGGCAGCCCCTCTACGCCCCATCCATTTATAGCATAAGCTATGATTCCGCCCAGGGCGTTAAAGGATATAGCCACAGATGAGGTGCCAATGGCCTGATAAATGCTAAATCCCAGGGCCGCAATCATGATCGGAACCAGCATCAATCCGCCTCCGATCCCTGTCAGGCCGGATAAAACTCCCACCGCTAACCCCCAGATCATATACTGGACAATGCTTTTTTCCGGCCTTTCATCCGATTCTTTCCCCGGCTGAAGATGGGGGAGCAGCAGCATTCTTGCCGCTGCCAGTATGACCAGAATTCCAAATAGCATCCTGAGCAGCTCTCCTGGCGCATGAGAGGCGATGGTCCCCCCAAAAAAGCCGCCCAGCATCCCAAACAGGCCTATGATAATCCCCTCCCGCCACATGACCACTCCCCGGCAGGAGTGTCCCTTGCATCCTGAAATAGCTGTGGGAAGCACCACTGCCAGTGAGGTGGCAAAGGCAATTCTGGTGGCCAGGGTGGATTCAATTCCCTGCGATGAGAGAGCCCAGATCTGGACAGGTACCATGAGAAATCCTCCACCCACCCCCAGCAGCCCGCAGAAAAAGCCTACGGCTATGCCTGTCGCCAGCAGAACCAGAATATAGATGATCTGTGATTCGGGGATTATCATCGCCTGAGGCCAGAAATCATCTGCCTATTTTTATTGCATTTTTTTTGAGCAGCAAGCCATTCCTCTGCATAGCCCGGCCTCTTCCTGAATTCCTCTTAAACCAGCTTTTGGTGCAGGCCGGCAATCTCCTCCGCCAGGCGATCCAGGGCCAGGAAGTCAGCTTCTTTAGGTCGGCCCTTGGCCAGCACCGGATCCAGGAACTGAACCTTAAGGCCCGGCAGGGACTCTGTGATCTGCTCCAGCATTTTGCCTCCCCAGCCAAAAGAGCCTATGATCGAGGCATATCTGGTCTTGGGCCGCAGGGCATTGGCCAGTGTGGCGGCATAAAGGGCCAGGGGATGGGCACCGCCAAGAATAGTTGGTGTGCCTATGACCAATGTGGCAGCATCCACCAGGGACTCGGCCAGGTCTCCCACATCGTAATCGGTGAGATCGAATCTTTTTACCTGGACGCCTCGGGAGATGAGTGCATCCACAAAATAGTCGGCCATGATGCGGGTGGAGCCGTGCATGGAGACATAAGCCAAAACCACCTCATTCTTTACCTCATCGGAAGCCCACTCGCCGTAGGCGTCCAGGATGAAACGGGGCCGGTTATGAACCGGACCGTGGCTGGGGGCTATGATATCCATGGCCAGGCTCTCTATTCTGGCCAGGTGCCTCTTGACCGCAGACCGGAAAGGCATCATGATCTCGGCATAGTAACTCTTGGCGGAAGCATAAAGCAAAGCCTCGTCTGAAGCAAATAAGCTGCTTCCGGCCAGATGGGATCCCAGAAAATCGCAGGTGAAAAGGATATGATCCTCCGGAAGATAGGTGAATATGGTGTCCGGCCAGTGAACCCAGGGAGCGCTTATGAACTCAAGGCTCTTGCCACCCAGGGAGATCTTTTCCCCGTCTTTTGCCTCAAGCGCTTTGTCCCTTTGGATCAGATCAAACTCGACCAATAGATCCAGACACCTGGCCGAGCCAAGCACTTTCGCATCCGGATAGGCCTCAAGGAGCTTTTTGAGGCCGCCTGAATGGTCCTGTTCCGCATGCTGAGCTATGATATAATCTATGCTCCTCACGGACAGAGATTGCAGGTTCTCGAGCAAGGTTTCAGCCATGGTCTCGTCCACGGCATCAACAAGTGCGGTCTTATCGCTGCCCCGGATAAGGTAGGAGTTGTAGCTGGTTCCTTGGGGCATGGGAATCAAAGCATCAAAGAGCCTGCGATCCCAGTCCAATGCGCCAACCCAGAACACTCCCGGTCTGATCTCTCTGGTCAGGGTCATATTCTCCTTCCTTGTTCGCGATCAATCCAGTTCTTTGAAATCAGCTTTGGACGCCCCGCACTGCGGACAGAGCCAGCCCTCCGGCAGATCGGAAAAAGGCGTTCCAGGGGCAATTCCTGAGTCGCTGTCTCCCTTCTGCGGATCGTAGATATATCCGCAGATGTTGCACTGAAATCTCTTGAGCGTTAAAACCACCATCTATATCATTAGTCTCTCTGCTCTTTTATCATCTATCTCATAAGTATTTATCTTATCCCATGAGGCATCCAATTATATCGACAATTTTTCTTATGCAGACGCCAACTAAAATCTAAATAGTAATGACATGCAAGAGAGATGTGATTCGAGGTGTTGAAATGGCTGGCACCGGATCCAGGAAAATGGCTAGCGGATTCAGAAGAGAGAGCAAATTTAAGTGCAAGATCTGCCGCATGATCTTCGACTCGAAAGATGAGCTAAAATTGCATTTCTTGGAGGATCATAGCCACTACTAAGGATATCTTCTCCGGCATTATAGACTGATGGTGACCGTCAGCATGCCCTCCCTGGTGCAGCTATGCTTTTCAGGGGCAGGCATGCTCTTCTTTTTCTCCAGCATCTTTTTCCTGACTGCAATTGATGCTATTTTCCGCTGCCCTGCACTATCGATCCATTGGCAATGGAAGTGATAGTTGGGCGCTCCAGTTCGGAGAAGGCCCGCACCAGAACCTCATTGAGGGTGGGATGGATCACCTGGGCTCGCATAACCGGCATAAGATCCTGATATTCCGTGTTCATGAGGTAGACAACCTGCTGGGCCAGCTCCGCAGCAGAAGGGCCCACCACGGTAGCCCCCAGGATCTTACCGGTCTCCTCTTCCAGCACCACCTTGACCAGGCCGCTCTCTTCGCCCATGGCCACGCCCTTGGCCGTATCCATATAGCCTGCCCGTCCTACCAGCACATTGAGGCCTTTTGCCGCTGCCTCCTGCTCCTTCATCCCCACTCCGGCCAAGGTGGGATAGGTGAAGACGGCATAAGGCACAGCGTGGTAGTCAACTTTCTCCAGCTCCAACTCACCATTGGCCTCAAGGAGATTGTGTATTACCACCTCAGCCTCGTAGTTGGCCGTATGCCGGTACATGTGCTTTCCCAGGGCATCTCCCAGAGCATATATGCCCTTCTTGCTGGTCTCAAGATATTGGTTGACCACAATCCAGCCCAGCCGGTCCGTCTCCACACCGCTTCTCTCCGGATGGAGCAGATCGGAGTTGGGCTGACGGCCTGCGGCCAGTAGGATCTCCTCGGCCTCGAACTGATGAACTCGCCCGTCCTCCCTGTTTTTAGCAGAGACTGCCTTCATTTTGCCTCTTTTTTCTACGGAGATGACCTCATGGCCGGTTATCACCCTTACAAACTGAGAAAGTCTCTGGGAAACCAGCTTTGCCGCCTCCGCGTCCTCGCCTTTAAGGAGAAGCGGATGGCGGCCTATGATGGTAACATCCACACCCAGAGCGGAGAAGAAGTGGCCGAACTCGCAGGCGATATAGCCTCCACCGATGATGATCAGGCTGCGGGGAAGCTCTGCTAGCTGCAAGAGCGATACATTATCCAGGAAGCCCGCCTCCTGCAGGCCGGCAATGGCAGGTACCAGGGTCCGGGCACCGGTGGCTATAACCATCTTTTTAGAGGTAATGGTTCTATCGCCTGCTTTCAGGACATAGTCGCCTATAAACTCCGCCCTCACTTTGATATAGCTGAGAGCCTCTGAATTCTCCAAAGCCTCTTCCAGATTGCTGCGGGCTATATCCACCACGCTGTGCATGCGGCTCATGATCCTATTGAAGTCAACCTCATTCAGCTCAGCATGCACGCCAATGTTTCTGGCATCCTGGATGCTGCGGATTACATCCGCAGGATAGATGAGCATCTTGGAGGGAATGCAGCCGTTGTTAAGACAGGTTCCGCCGGTAGGTCCCTGATCCACCAGGGCCACCCGCAGGCCTTTCTCCGCCGCCCGGGAGGCTACATTCGTCCCTGCTCCGCTGCCTATGACAATGAGATCGAATTGTTCCATAATATCAAAAAGAGTTTTAGGAGCAGAATGCTTTATAGATTTTCTTTCCGCTTTCAGCCGCAGCTTCCCATCTCCGCCAAGTAAGGCTGATTTTCCTTGAGGCACCACTGCATCTGGCGCATGAGATGCTTTATCCCCTCCTCCTTCAAGCCGGTCTCCTGCAGCTTCTGGACCATGACCTCGGCCAGGCTGCCCTGCTCAATTCTCCTTACTATCAATCGCAGATACCTCTTCTCCTCTGCTGTGGCGCTCTTCTCTGCCAGCCTGAGCAGCCTCTCTAGCTCTGGCCGCAGGCCCGCCGTGCCCCGGCGCATGGCCTCCTCCAGCAAGCCCAGGAGGCTACCCTCATCCTCCTCCAGGGACAGGTCGGATCGGAGCAGGGCCAAAAGGAAGGCAGAGAAGGCCATATCCGAGTGCAGGCACTCCTGCTCGTCTATGGCTTTTATCTCCAGGCAGCTTCTGGTAAACCTGACTATGACGCCGCGGGAGTTGACCCACTCCCGGCAGAGGATCTCTGCGCCTTGCTTCTTGAGCTGGGTGTATATGCCCCGATTGATCTTTACATAATCGTCCACCTTCTCCAGCTTGATAGCCGCCTGGTTCTGTCGGTAGTAGACCAGCCGGTTGTCCATGTAGGGGGTAATCTTTCCCTCCACCAGGGGCGAGGAGGCGGATACGGCCACCAGATAGGGCATCAGAGAGCGGATTTTGTTGAACATAGCAGTCAGCTCTTCCTCACCATGATAAGGAATGTTGATCTGCAGGGCCTGAATATTCAGCCAGCCGTGCTGTCTGATATTGAATAGCCGGTCGTATACCTGATAGTACTCCTGCTCGTCGTGATCCCAGTAAGTGGTCTCTTCCAGCTTCAGCAAAGGATGCATTCCCAGGCCCATGAAGGCATACTCATGATTGGTGGCCTGAT
>NOLC01000140.1 GCA_002256595.1 Methanosaeta sp. NSP1
TGCATTTGCTCCCGGTCCATCCCTCTGCATTAATTGCATCATAATAAGAGCTCCTGAACCTGACAACGCCCTTCTGCCAATTGAAATTGCTCGCGGTCTCATCCATGCCATCTGTAATGCTGTCCAAGGGGAACTCATGCCTCTCACAGATCCCAGCTGGCTGGGTGGCAAACTGGCCGAAGAAGTCTTTGCCCTCCGACCAGGCCCCATTGCCGTATTCGATATCAATCTCTTGATTGGCAACCAGATAATTAAAGAGGCCTAAAACCTCATTTTCAATCAGAATATCCCTGAGGCGGCCCGCAACATAAAAAGTATAATCTCCGTAGCCCGAGGGATTGACAGCGACAACCTCAGGGCAATACCATTTGCAGGCTCTCTTATCCCTGGTGATCTTCAGATGAAGTCTTCCCCACTCATCCACCCAGACATTTCTGATGCTTTTGCTCCAATAATTGTCATCAGGCCCCTCTGCTCTGCCAAGAGAATCCCTCATATGCCACTCAATACCCGAGAATATGATCCTGCGACCTTCACTATAGGGCATCAGGGCAATTCTTCCATGCCAATTTCCATATTCATCCCCAGCAATTTGGGCTATGCCTCTGCCATCGCCATAGCCATCCAGAGCGGAGGCATAGCCGTCTGCGGAGCATTTTAATGTATAATGTGCCAGAGGACGAGCACCATCTAAAGAGAACGCCCCATGAAATGAATTGGCTTCAAATCCTAGCTCAGGGACTTCTAAGTTTATATATACATTTTTTACGATCTCATTATTAATTCCATCAATTATCTCTAAATAGATCTTTCCTTTGCTCTCTTTTTCTTTGCTCTCTTTTTCTTTGCTCTCTTTTTGGTCTATCTTGCCGCCGTCTATAAACCGGAGGGCAATTCTCGCCGCTCATTACACCATTGCTCCTCTAATTGATCCATCTCCTTTTCAGCCGGCAAAGCTCTTCGATCAGGCAAATAGAGCCTCAAAAACACTCAATCCTCGCTGGCACGAAAAACCTTTTGGCTGCCGGCTGGTGCCAGAAATAGAGCTTGATAGCGACCTGAGGGATAAGAAAAGACAAAGCTGTGCCGCGGGGTATGGCCCGCTCCGATGGCATGGATCAGCTTGCCAAGCGTTTGATCTTTCTGATCTTTCGACTAGATATCTCGATTAAATTGTCTTGTTAGCAAAGCTCAGGCTATATCCCATCAGCCGATGTAGCTGCGACTTGCTCTACCAGCAAAAAGACAAAGTGCCCCCAAGAAGGAAAGATACTTCAGGAATTGCCAATATAGATTGTCCAGGTGATCTCCATGAAAAAGCTCAACCGAAAGGATATGAAAATCTTAAGGAAGCTGACACCATGCCCGGAGCCTGAGTCTTCCGGCGGACTGCTCACATCCATCTCCAGCTACTACATAACCGATCGGGAGGACTTTCAGTCCCGGCTGGAGAAGCTGTCCGATAAAGACCTCAAGTATCTGGCAGAGCGAGCTATGGACGGCTCGGAATGTCTGCTATGCATTGCGCCAGAGTGTGCTGAGACCTTCCTCGACGCTGTGGAAAGAAGGCTTGCCAAAGAGACGGCAGGACGGTTGAGGGAGATCTTTGAGAGCTCAACCACAGGCGGGCAGGAATGAGGCGCGAGTTCATCCGGAAGCCTGGCGGGGACAGCAGAAAAAATCGTTATGCTGATTGACTCCGTTGAGCTGTAGAGGCTCGCGGAGGCTTGAGCATGGCCAGCCTTGCCTTCCCTTTGCCGATGTTGATGCCAGTACCGGCTTATCTGTGAGATGCCGGATGATACCTATATCTATGAGACTGAAGAGGAGAGCGAAGGCAGGCAGCCTTGGTGGTCTCCTCACTTTTGGCGGTGACAGGATTGTGGACCATACCTATTTGACCTCTCCCGCCCAAATGATTATGGACAGGAGAGACAATTGGAAATGAAGAAAAAAATTGACCGGGCCATGAGGAACACTACCCTATCCCCAGCGGCAGATTTTGAGGCATTGCAGGCCAAAATAAAGGCCATGAAAAATGTGCAATATCCATTTGTGGATGTATGGAACTGCCGGGCGGCATTGGCCTGGATGGTCTTCTCAGAGGACGGCTGCTCTTCTCATGTGGAAAGGCATACCGATGAGGAGATGGAATGGCTAGGGATTACCAATGACATGCTTCATGCGGCTGTTGATGCGGCTGGTGGGGCGATAAATTGGAGCGGGCATTATCCCATAACCGGCACAATTAAGGAACGGCTGGAGCTGGTCCAATGAACGCAATAGATGAGCTGCAGATAGCGATTGCCCGGCGAACCCTAAAGATGAATGATGTCGGCGTGTCCATTATGGGCGGGATGACAATGGATGAAGCCAGAGCAGTTCTTAAAAAGCACAGCTTAAGCGTCAGGGAGGAGCAATATGCCCGATAAAGACCGAGCCCAAGGCAAAAGCAAAAAAGCTATGACCAAAAAGGCAAGGCAAAAAAAGAAGAAAGAGGCAAATCCGATCACAGCGAGCCGGTGAGCCCTTCTTTTTTGCTCTGCGGCTTGCCTGGCTGTTTGGCAAATTCTGCAAGTTATATTGCCTATGATATTTGACTAAAGGTCCTACGATTATATTCATCGTACCAATTATTATTACGATCTAAAATAAAAAAGCTTTTGGGTGGTCATCTCCTGCTTCTGCGCCCAGCAGTGCTTAGATTTAGCCCATGCCTTACTCTCTTGATTTATGAGCAGAGCTGCACTAGATGGACATTTTCTATAAAATGTGGTGCTAGCAGGTTTGAGCTAGCGCATTTTCTTCGCTCTGGAGAAGGTCTTCCTCCAGGGCCTGACTATACAAAATCGGTAAATTGCGATCTATTGACGCTATTTCGTCTGCCGCGGCTGCAATAAGCTCCAAAAGCTCTTTGCGCCGTGATGTGGCCATATTCAAGTTGGTTTTCATGTTTGCCTACAACAATGCCGCAAAAAAATCGACACCGAAGTTTCTACTCTCTCTCAGGCAGTATATGAACTCGTCGCCTTCTGTCTCCAATTCCAAGGATCATTCAGGGGTATAACTCATATGCACAACCTACTTAGAGCCATTCAAAGCGAAGATTGGGGCCTAAACTAGACCCCGCCCAGGTATTCTGCGCCGCCCTGTTGCCAGGGGTTGACGGCCTTCAGCTTAGTTGGGTCCACTCCTTTTGGCAGCAGATTGACATCATTGGTCGTATAGCTCGTATTCATCTGGTTCATGCCGTCTATCTTGTGCACTATACCGCTGCTGCTGTTGTTAGCCAGGAGGTAGGGTTTTGTGAGATCCACCGGCCCGGTCATCTTCTTCATGAGCAGGTTGGGATCCTCACCGAAGTACTGCCTTACCCAGACATTCCATTGGTCTGCCAGGGAATTGAATGTGGGGATATCCTGAGCGGCGTAGGCTGTGGCCATCTTCCAGGATAGAGTTGTTCCGTTGATCATGGCTTGCTGGGTGGCATCATACCCCAAGGCAGCGGGAAAGGCAATATAGGCCACTGCCATAAGTACTATCAATATTGATCTCAATGCTTCCACTCTCGTACTGTCTCTTTCATACCTTCACAAGACACTCTCGGCTTGCTCGAAGCTTATTGGGAATTGATTTGCGAAAACGTTCACGTATTATATGGCTTTTTCTATATGTACTCATTTCTGCAGAGTGCTGAAGCTTTTTTTTCCCAGAGCCATACTTTTGCAAAAGATATCCATAATTGACCTCTTTTGGCGGTTAGGCTCTTTATTGAGATGACCAAGACAGCCTTGCCGGGCTTGCGCCAGGAAGGCCGATCAGGTCTCTTCGTCCTTATTTCTTCATCATGCCGTTTATGGACGCCCCGGCAAAGGCCGCCCCCACCACGATATTGGAGAAGTAGGTGGCGAGGCGCCAGAGGATCACCAGCGGCCCCAGGAGCAGTGGCGGCACGAACTTGGAATAGAGAAAGCTCATGGACAGCTCGGCCACTCCGCTTCCACCTGGGGTCAGGGGCAGTATAGCGATTATGGCCAGTATGATCTGGGAGGTGATGGATAGGAGGAACCTGGGATCAGAGCCCATGCCCATCAGCAGGGCGGAGGGGACCAGAAAGTCGCACATCCAGATCAGGGCGGTGACGGCGGCCACGACCGGAGTGCGGCGAACTGTCTCCCTGGCAAGCTGAATTCCCGCGTCCCGGAAGACCCAGATCTCCTTTTCCAGGTTGTAAACAATGGGCCGGTTGCCGGTCTTCTTCTTGATCCAGGTCACAAATCCGGATATCCTCTCCGGCCGGCTGACCAGTTGCCAGAGAAAGACCAGGATCAAAAAGAGCAGGATGAAGAAGAAGGCTCCCACCTTCAGACCGAAGCCGGTAAGGAAGTTGGTGAATATGAGGAAAAGGGCCAGGGCTCCCACAAAGAATATGCTGTCCAGGAGCCGCTCGCCCACGGCGACAGCCGTAGCCCTGCCGTAGCTCATGCCGTTGTCGGCCAGGATCTTGATTCGAAGGGGCTCGCCCCCGGCGGAGGAGGGGGTGAGAGCGCCCAGGAAGTTGGAGGCCAGGGTGGAGATGAGTGAGAGGCGAAAGGTGATCTCATGCCCGGCCAGAGATGCCAGAAACTTGAGCCTGATGGCATAAAAGATCCAGGAGAACATATGCAAGACCAGTGCCAGGGCCAGAAATTTTGCCTGGACCCGGGAGATCAGATTCCAGCTCAGATTCGTGTCTGTGAACTCCAGAATGATTATAATTGAGGCCAGGCTCATGACTGTTGCCAGCAGCACAGCCCTGACCTTTTCGTCTCTTAATTTATTTTTTATACTATTGATCAAATTTCATTCTCCCAGGCCTCTTCCGGCTCGGCCTGACATCCCTCTTTGTCCAGGCTTCTCTCTTATCGCTCTCCCCGGATTCATTCCACCTCTCTGTAGACCGACTCCATGAGATCAATGGCCCTCTTCCAGGAATAATTCTCCTCCACCGCCCGCCTTCCCTTCCTTCCTAGCTCTGCCCTCCGGGCAGGGCTCTGATGCAGCCTGACTATCAGCTCAGAAAGCTCCTCTTGGCTGGAATAAACGCACCCTCCCTTGCTGGCAACCTCATTAACGCCTGGCGTATCATAGGCCAGGACGGGCGTCTCGCAGGCCATGGCCTCCAGGAGAACTATGCCGAAGGCCTCCAGGCGGCTCTGGGTGGGCAGGACCAGCATCTCTGCTCGGGAGATTGTATCTATAAACACCCTTCGCTCCAGCCTTCCTGTGAACCTGGCCTGTACCCTCAGCCTCTCTGCCATCTTCTCCAGCCGGCGCCGGTCCTCTCCCTCCCCAGCCAGCACCAGCTTCAGGTCTACAGCCTTTTGCACCTCCTTCATAGCAGCGATCAGCGTGGCCACGCCCTTGTATCCCACCATCCTTCCGGCATAAAGGACGTAATTCTCCTTCTCCCTTCTCTGAGGATAACGAGAGATGTCCACGGCATTGGGCACTACTCTCACCTTATCCAGATAGTCCTGCAGCACCGGGGAGGACCGGGCATAGCTCATGGTTGTGGCTACAATCATCTCTGCCTCATCCAGGATGCTCCGGGCCAGCTTCTCACCGGCCTTCTCTACGGCTGATGAAAATCTGCGAGGCAAAGCATGGCCCTGAAAGGTATCCGGGAGCACCACATCATTGTGATAGGTTACAACATGAGGCGCCCTATGGCGAAGCCTGAAGGAGGCCACAGTCACCTGATGACCTCTCTCTGCCAGGCCTTCTGCCAGCTCTTTGACATGATACTCCACGCCCCCCACATGAGGCGGAAAATAGGGAGATATCTGAACTATCTTCATCTGCGCCTGATCGGGGTTGCCTTCTCACCAGCGATAAACATTATGCTCTTTCAATGCCTGTCAGCGGTCAGAATCTTATTCCACTCCAGATCATCGGCGGCAAGGGGCCTCTTCGCCTCATCGGGATAGCCGAAGGAGATGATGCACTCCACCAGGAGATCCTCAGGCAGATCGAGCACCTGTTTGACGTAATCCTCAGCGCTCATACTGCTGCTGTGACTTCTATTTCGAATCTGGATCCAGCAGGAGCCCAGTCCCAGGCGGCAGCCGGCAAGCTGCATGACTATGGCGGCTATGGAGCAGTCCTCCACCCAGACATCCGAGTCTCCCCGCACCGCAGCCACGACTGCCCCCAAGGCTGCGCCTTTCAGAAAGCTGCTGCCGCTCTCCTTGGCCTGGGAGAGCTTCTCCAGCATTGACTTATCGGTGACGAAGACAAACCGCCAGGGATTGATGCCCCGAGAGGATGGCGCGCGCAAAGCCGCTTCCTTGAGCAGCTCGATCTTATCCGCTTCTATCTCTTCTTCCCTGTATCTTCTGATGCTCCGCCTATCTCTCAATATTTCCAGCATACTGATCCCATCCTTTCGCCGCTAATTTCCATTAAATACCCTCTTGATGCTCCTGGCAGCCAGCATCCCCATGGAGAATGCCGCCTGCAGATTGTAGCCTCCCGTATCCCCGTCCACATCCAGGACCTCACCTACCAGATACAGTCCCTGGACCAGCCGGGATTGCATGGTTTTGGGATTGACCTCTGAGGTGTCCACACCTCCTCTGGTGCACATGGCCGCATCAAAGCCGCAAACATCGGATACTACCATAGATAAACCGGTAAGATTATCAATCAATCGATTCCGCATCACTCGGGTCAATTGAGACATCTGCAGGTCAAAATCGATCCCCGAGATCTGCAGCAATCTCTTTGTCAGCCGGACGGAGAGCTGAAGGCCGGGAGACAAAAAGTGCGGCAGATCGGCCAGCACGGACAATAATCTCCTTCCGCC
The DNA here is from genome assembly GCA_002256595.1 of Methanosaeta sp. NSP1. Taxonomy (GTDB): domain Archaea; phylum Halobacteriota; class Methanosarcinia; order Methanotrichales; family Methanotrichaceae; genus Methanothrix. Next base: position 6,848 of record NOLC01000140.1, read on the forward strand.
GTCATGCTGCGACTTTTCCACCAGCCACCTCTCCAGTGCATCTCGATTAGCTTCCGGGACAAAAGAGATTTTGATCTGGTCCTCGGCTCGGATATATCGAGACAGGTCCAAAATTCCCGGGCCGGAGAGGCCATCGTGGGTGAATAGAATATCGCCCCGGTGCTCTTTGATCTTTGACCGGCGATAAAGAGAGATCAACAGGTCCGAAAAGGATAGGCCGGCCAGATCGGAGAATGGATATTCCTTTATGACAACGGGAGACAAAGCCGGGGCGATCTCTGATATGCTATGGCCCAGAGTGCGGGCAAAAGCGTAGCCGTCTCCGCTGGATCCGGTAGCTGGATAGGAGCATCCTCCTGTAGCTATCACCAGCTGCCTGGAGCGATATCTTTCATCCTCGCCGCTCACAATAAAGCCATCATCTATCCTGGCTACGGACTTGACGGCATGGCCGCACTTGATTTCCAGGCCCAATTTTCGGCCATGCGCGGTCAAGATATTGAGCACATCTCTGGACTGCATGCTCTCCGGGAATATCTTGCCTCCCTTTTCTTCGACCATACCCAGACCCGATTTCTCAAAGAAAGATATCAGGTCGCGATTGGTGAAGCCCAGCAGGGCCGGGCGCAGAAATCTGCCTCGGTCTCCATAGTGGTCCAGAAAGTCCTGAATATCTCCACTATGGGTTATATTGCATTGGCCTGATCCTGAGATGAGGAGCTTATGCCCGGGAGAATTCTTCTTTTCCAGTATCAATATCTTTTTGCCCTTCTCACTGGAGTTTATGGCGCAAAAAAGCCCGGAAGGCCCGGCTCCGATAACGATTAAATCATAATCCTGGATAGGATGGTATTCTTCTCCTGGCAAGAGCTCGGCTCTACCTGCGGTTTCAGATACATCATCCGGCCCAGAATGGATCTCTTTATGAAATACGGCCAAAGTAACCTCTTTTCATCCACTATTGACGGGTCCCATCCCATTCATGCCAATCGATATGCTCAGCGGAGAGGCTGTGCTCTCTCGTGTTGAGCCACTTCCTGCGTCTCTGCTTATTTTCATCCTCCTGGGCCGCTCCATGAGCTTTCTGGTATGTATGCGATTATGTGATATGCTGATTTTATATTGCTTCCTGATCCCCCTGCTTCAACATAAGCGCTCTTGTGCGTGAATAAAAAAAATAGAGAATATAACTCGGAGAAAAAGGCGATCAAAGCTCAAGGCGAGGGTGGGATCTTTTCAGAATAGCACTGCTCCGAAGCATCTCTCTTCCAGGTCCGAGAGCTCCCGCCAGGTGGCCTTGCAGGAGCAG
>NOLC01000190.1 GCA_002256595.1 Methanosaeta sp. NSP1
TTGAGGAAGCTGGAGAGAGCCGGGGAGGAAGACGAGGAGAGGGGCGCGCAGCCGAGTGGCTGAGATGGACTGCAAATCTGGCTGAAAAAGAGCTGGGGGCTCTATTTGGGAACCCCCTGGATTTTTTGGCTTAATTTTCGATCAGAACCTCTTCCAGCGGCCTTCTGCCTGAATGCTCTTCCTCCGAGGCGGCATACCCCAGCCGGAAGGTCTGCTGGACCGCTCTCATCTCTGAGCTGGCGGGCAGCAGAGCCGACAGCCTGTCTTTCATCTGCGGCACTTCCAGGGGCTGGCTCATGGGATGCAGGCCTATCCCCCGTGATGCAGCCGCCAGCCAGAGCCTCTCCAGCGCCCGCCCCGCCTGGAGAGAGGAGAGGCTGTCGTTTTCAGCCGTAGAGATAAATCCAATGCAAGGAGTGCTGTTGATCAGATCGGAATCCTTCTGTGTCTCTGCCGGCCCCACATCCAGGAAGACCACAGCCAACTGGGCCAGCTTGGCCTTTGCCCCTCTGGGTCCCATCACACCCTGGCCCAGCCAGCGGCCCAGCTCGCTCCTGTAATTGATATCGGAATATAAAGTGCCGTCTGCCTCCACCACCAGATCCCGAAAAGCCTTATTCGTATCCGGATCCTGGCTCAAAAAAACAGCCACATCGGGGAGGGAGCTGTATCTGTACAGATCATCCAGCTCAGCCCCTGAAATGGCCCTCATCTGGTAGGGATTGCGGTTGGTATGGCGCGTTGTTATGGCCTCAAATAGTGCTGGATTGGGGGAAGCCTTGGTGCCCTCCTTTAGGAAGACTTCCGCCACCAGATCCGTCTCTCCTGGGAAATAGGAGATGGTGCAGTTGTAGCCGAAATGCTCTGCAGAAATGATCAGATTCTCCAGGGCAGCGCCCAGGCTGATGTACATCTCCCTTTTGTCAGGATCGGCCACGGAAAGCCACCTGGATTGATCGGCAAACACCTGTATACTCTCATCCGAGACATTGAACTTCCAGGGCTGAGAATTATGGCTGGATGGAGCCAGGATAGCATAATTGAGGAGGAAGGTCAGCCTTTCCTGAGCACTGGAATTGTTCTCGGGAAATTCGCTCTCATTGATGTTCCAGACCTCCAGAGACGACTCTGGCTGCATAAAGATCCCCGGCAACACCATTCCCAGGAAGAGAAATATGCTTAACAAGACCACTTTTGTAGTTGACACGCCCATATTCTGTCCTTCCAGCCTTTTTGGAGAGCATATACAAGTGGGAGAAATAAATCCTGCGGACGGCGGAAAATGGCTGGCCGCTTTATAGCTCAATCTTTTTATACTTCAAGACACTAACTAAAGAGGGGAAGTAGCAAGAAGGCCAAGGCCAATTGCGGCCGGAGATGAAATAAAATAATGAGGTTCATTTATAGGATGATGAAGCCATTAAAAAACCTCCACAGTTTAATGGGGACTTGATATGATGATGTCTATTAGCAAGGGAGAGGTCGGAACCATAGTCGGCGAGACCAATCCTCTGGCGTTCAAATTTCTGATAAATAAAGAGGTGGGCCGGGGCACCTATATCAAGGCCAGAGCGGACGGCGGCAAAGAATGGATTTTAGCCCAGGTGGAGGATGTAAAGCGCTCCAATTCAGCCTATAGCGTAAACCAGCTCTCAGACGCAGCCAGGAATTATGAATCTCGAGAGATGATGATAGCCGAGGCCAGGGTCATCGGCGTGGGCAGTAACGGCAAGCTTCACCTTCCCACCAGTCCGGCCCGGCCTGGAGATCCGGTGTTCATCGCCGACGAAAAGCTTATCAAAACCACTTTGGGCCTGGCCAGTGGAGACATGTACGTCGGTCTGCTGCGCGGATATGATATCCCGGTGGAGCTGGATGCCAATACTCTGGTGCAAAAGCACTGCAGCGTCCTGGCCAAAACCGGTTCGGGAAAATCCTATACCGCCGCGGTGATCCTGGAGGAGCTGCTGGAGAGGAAGGTATCCCTGCTCATAATCGATCCTCATGGAGAATATGTCTCTATGAAAGAGGCCAATCGGGTGGGCGACTTCTCCCGCTACAGGGTCAAGCCGCGAGGTTATGACGTCACAGTTTACACTCCGGGGGAGATGGCCATGAATCCCAGAGCTGACCGGCCCTTCCGCTTCAATGGGATCAACCTCTCGGCACGCGAGGTGGCCAAGATGATTGCTCATGAGAGCGGCAGCAGCGGCCAGCTCGGCCTCTTGTATGAGGCCATCAGCGCCCTGAGGTCGGAGACGGATGTCTACACCCTGGAGGATATAATCGAGCAGGTGGTACGCAGCAACTCCAAGTCCAAATGGAACCTGGTGGGCCAGCTGGAGTCGCTCCTGGAGCTGGGGCTATTCTCGGGAACCGAGACCCCTATTGATGAGCTGCTCCGGCCTGGCAAAGCCGCTGTGATCGACATGACCGGCATACTCCCGGAGCTGCAATCCATGATCGTCTCCCGGCTTTTGACCGATATCTTTGAGGCCAGAAAGCGGCGGATGATATCCCCGGGAATGGTGGTTATAGAGGAGGCCCACAACTACATACCGGAGCGGGGCACAGGAAACGCCGCTTCCACCAACATCGTGCGCACCATAGCCGCCGAGGGCAGGAAGTTCGGGGTGGGATTGATGGTCATCAGCCAGAGGCCCGCTCGTGTGGACAAGAACGTCATATCTCAATGCAATACCCAGATCATCATGAGGGTTACCAATCCCAATGATCTAAAGGCTCTCTCCAAAGGGCTGGAGGGAATGACTGGAGAGCTTGAGGAGGAGATCAAGAGGCTTCCGCCCGGAGTGGCCATGCTGGTGAGCAATGAGATCGAGCGGCCCATAACAGTCAATGTCCGGCCCAGGAAGTCGAGACACGGCGGCGTCTCCACTCAGATAGTGATCAAAGAAGAGGCTGTGGCGGCTCCTAAGAGAGCTTCCAGGCGCTATGAAAAAGGCTCAGCTCCTGCGGCTGCTGTTGTCGAGACCGGGCCCGTCCGGGAGAAGAAGGCAGGCGGACTGCTGGAAAAGGTCTTCGGGCCGAGACGGGCCTGAATATTCTTTTTTCTCGATTTAATATTAAGATGCCACTTTTAATCTATTCATTTCCAGGGCATCTCATGGCCTTAAATCCCGCCCATCAAGAAATCCGGAAAGAATATGCCTGGTAGCCGGAAAAATTGAAAAAGAAGAGCTTGGGCCGGGCCGGAGATTCAAGCCCGGCTCAAAGCCCCAATAGGTCAACAGGTTTTATGCTTAGACGCAGGGAAGCCAATCCACGCTGATTGCGCCGCATGTGGAGTTGCCCCAGAGCTGAATGAACTTCTCGATGGAGAAGACGCCGGTTAAGTCTTCCACACTTCGGCCATACTCGGCATGGCGTCCTTTCAACTGATTGTCAGCCGACGGGTCACGCGAGATCCAACCGATATGAGCGACTCCGATGACATTGGCGTTTATGTTCGCTTCCAGAACCCCTGTGCAGCAGGGTGGGCTGCCATTAGCGTCGGTGTAATCCCCAGAGTCGTCCTTTAAGAGGCCGTATCCCCTGGTCTTGACCTCGGTGGTCTTCTGCAGATGCTCAGCATGGGTGTACATCTCGGTCAGCACAGCACCTATCTTGTAGTTCTGCACGCACAGCTTGTCCACCCACTTCTGGTCGTAAGTGCCTGTCTGATAGGATACGGGCATATACTCCAGTTCCTGCTCCGAGGTGAAGTTGATGTAGTCCATGGGATCTTCACCGGTGGGCCAGACGCAGTTCTCCAATCCAAAGGGCTGCCTTTCCGCTTCCATCTCGATTCGGGAGAGGATCACATTTCCTGAGCCCGACTGCTTCTCCACCAGCTTCTGGCCGCTATAGCCGTTCTGGGTGGAGATGACCATCTCCAGGCTGCGGTATCCCACCCCCTTGACGGTTGATTTCTCGTACATGTAATTGGCCGCCCCGGCCAAGCTCACCAGAGCTGCGGCAATTAAAGCCAAAATGATCAATTCTCTCTTCAATCCACACTACCTCCTCTGGCCTGGGCGCTCCTTTAATGGAAAACCCCATAATTCCATCTGCCCCATCCGAGGCAAGCGATCCCTATAAATTGCCAGGCTTTGACTCTCCGATACCCTAGCACCCGCAAAGCGGTTCTCAGGAGCCTATTTTAAGCTTTTGGCCCATCTCAGCTATATTCCATAGGCCATTTAGCGGGAAAAAGAGGAGAACGGAAGGCTTACTTGCCGAATCCGTTCAGACTATCTGTGAAACTGTGGCAAGAGATGCTCTGGCAGGGGCTGACCACACGTTTCGGCGCCAGTTTCCTGGGGATATAGACATCGTGGCAATCTCCTTTCTGGCAAGGAACCGGTTTTTTGGGCATGGAGATGCCGGGGCAATCCCCTTCCTGGCAGGGAGCTGTGCTGGGATTGGTCTGATCACGGAAGACGATCGTCCTGTTGATCAAGAATGATCCATTATACCATTCTTGTTCCTTAAGGCTCTGCTGGCCTGGTATGCTCTGCTTGGCATCGATCCAGTAATTTCCAGTAAATTCGTCTTCAGTGTTGAACTCAGCCATCTTCTTCAGAGACCCGGTCTGATGCAGGGTGAAATCCTGGTCCTTGTAGCTCATATTTGTAACATCATAGGTCTCCGTGACACGGGCTCCAACTCCCCCGAAGACGGATGAACTCTTGAAGCTCTCCTCGCCCATCAGAGCATCTCCAGAGTCTTTGGCTCTGTAATCATCCACTTGATCCTCTTCCCAGAAGTTGGGATTTCTGCCCTTGGCTCCCACCACCAGATATTCATTCTTCACCAGATCCTCTACTTCTCCCTTAAAGAACACATCTTTGCTGGATCTGATGCCGGACTTCATGCTTTTCAGATTCTTGGAGATCTGAAAATCACCCTCGCCGCTGACATAAGTCTTCGAAGCGTAATCCATGACCTGGACCACGAATTGAGATGCCTCCTTTCCGGGTTTCCGGCAAGGGGTTGATGCTCAGGTCGGCCTCAACCTCCGTATCGCCCTCATTTTCCACGCTGACCATAAAGCCCAGGGTGCTTCCCTGGGTTATGTATGCTTTATCCCGCTCCGATTCCGGCCCGCTCTGGCTGATGCCTACCTTGAGCCGGCCCGAATCGCCATAGCATGGACTGGGCAGGTAGGTGGGCATGGATGGCGAGGCCGGGCTGGACCATGAATCACCGGCTGCATAATCATCCCCTGGGGCATTGCCTGAATCCTCAACCACAGCCTGGGCCTGGCTTGCCGCCAGGATAGATAAAATCGCAATATAAATCATCAGCTTCTTCATGCTATAAACCCCCAATCAGATCTAGAAAAAAGGAAAAACTGCTGGGCGAAAGAGCCCTAGCAGTCGATGCCTTCGCAGGGAACCGGGATTCTCTCAGGCACCGGATTCTCATGGAATTTGATCAGCTTCTCAGCCTCGAACACTCCGGTGAACATCTCGTGGGCTTTTACATCCTTGTAGAAAATCCTATGCCAGGTGGCATCCGTGCCCCAGGTACCATTGAAGGATTGCTTGGTCTCAAGACCGACCAAGTGGGCGGGATTGTATATGCCATTCTTGTCTGTCATGAGGGCCTCTACAGCATCGGTGTTTCTGCCTGCCTTTTTGAGTATTCCCGGCAGATCCTCTGGCCTGATATTATAGGCGGGCTGGTTGGGCGTGGTCGAGACGAAGAATGCGGTCTGATCCTGCTCCAACTCATTTACCGAGAACATCTCCTGAATGTTGGCTCCAATGCCCCCATAGAATGTCTTGGAATTGAGGAGCTTTCCGCCTACCAATGGCGTCTCTCCGGCATAGGTCATCTTCTTGGTCTGATAAAGGTTCAATGCCGCAGTATTGCTGCCGTTGACCGAAGATATATTCCTCTTGAGTTTATCTGAATTCTGAGAATATGCCGTCTCCTGATCAAGCTCGATGTCTCCATCGCCGGCCATGGTATCAAAATACTCAAGAGCGATCTTCTTGTCGATCACCGATGTGCTGACATCGATAATTCCCGTTCCAGAAACCTTATGTGCTTCACAAAACTGCTCGTACTGTACAGGCGGAACTATGGGCGGATTAGCCATCACAGTGCCGCATAGCCCTATAAGGGCAATGGCAATAGCAACTATTCCTACTACTCCCTTCATGCTACATTCACCCCCGATTTTGATGCAATAGATTATATCCCTTTATTGTAGATTATTTCTCGCATAGTAATGGCGATATTAAGCTACGGTTATACTGTGGAGTTTTTATTTGATATAAATCTATCTGTCAAATGCTTGGGAAAAAATAATGTCTGCCCACTAAATCTCTCTGCTGAACGGATGCTCTATGCAGCTCAATCGCTCTTCTGCAATCAGGCCTGACCTATTGTTTCGCCGATGGAGGCCAGGATGTCTGGTCGTAGACCCTTTCTGCTCTATCGCAGACCGCATCCCAGTCATACTCCCTGGCGGCTTCAATGCATCTCTCTCTGCTGATGGTCCGACCTTGCAGCAGGGCGCAAATGGCCCGGGATAATTCCTCCTCTTCCGGCCGGCATATCAAGCCGTTATCTTTGCCGATCAGGTCCATCACTGCATTCATATCATGATTGACGGTGACCACGGGAATCCCACAGGCGTTGGCCTCCAGTGCCGCCATGCCGAATCCCTCTCTGGTAGAGGGGGAGACAAATATGCGCGAGGATTTCATAAGAGAGAGGGCATAATTGTAGTCCTCCACAAAGCCGAGGAAGCTTATGCTCTGGCTTAGATCCAGCTCTCTGGCCAGGAGCTTTAAATTATTCATCTCCGGCCCGTCGCCGACTATCAGGACTCTGACATCCGGGATCTCAGATTTGACCCTCTTTACGGCCCTGATGAGAAGATCTACGTTTTTATGCTCTATCAGCCTTCCTACGTAAATAAGATCGGACTGAACTGCGGAGGGGGCGATGCCGCGGATCATCCTCCAGTCTATGCCCGGTGGAACAATCTGAGCATCCCTTACCCCCAGGCTCAGGAGATCTCTTTGTGTTCTCCTGGAGATGGCAATATTTCTGTCCGTCAGTCGGGCTGCAGCCCACTCCACAGCCTGGCCCGCCCTTCCCTTTGCACCCAGATACTCTCTCCAGTATTCGCCCCATACCTCCAGCCAGGTGATGAACAGCTTCGGTCCTTGCAGGCGTGAGATCAGCTTGGCGGAGAAGCAGGAGAGATAGGGAAAGTTCTGGCAGTCCAGCACATCGCAATCGGTCTGAATGGCCAGCATTCTGCCGGCAAAGTAGGCTGCCTGGGCGATGGAGCGCTTTCCTTTGCGATATAGTGGCATGGGCGGGCAGATGCCGTGCAGGTGAATCCCTTCCAACTCAATATCATCCTGACCTGGCCACCATTTCATGCCGTAGCAATGAACCTCATGTCCTCGCGCCGCCAGCCGCCGGGAGATCTCATATATTCTCTTTTCCGCCCCGCCCTTGACCCAGGGATAGACGGCGTCATAGACATAAGCTATCTTCATCAGAGCCTCTTATAGTTCCCCAGCTCGTCATTTTAGTTGCAGGCTAATGAATATAGCGGAATATAGCGGAGAATTTCTGCGTTTGGGAGATGATCCCGAGAAGCGGGAATGGGCAATGCTGCCATTTATCTCAATTATGCCTTGGAATTCCGGAAGACAGGCTAATTGCGCATGGCCCAAATATCGCCTGAGGTGAAATGATCCTGGAGACAGATCTCTTTTCATTTAAGATCTATAGAGAGCATATCCATGAGCTGGAAGGCGTTTCTCACCGCTTTGGCCCGGGCATGATTATTGAAGAAGACTGTCATC
>NOLC01000121.1:0-4958 GCA_002256595.1 Methanosaeta sp. NSP1
CGCCACCTCCGCCGCCACTGCCTCCTGACGATCCGGCTGATGTTGTGGCCGGGCCCACCACATTTTGCACCGACAGCATCAAGGCCAGTATGACCAGAATGCAGATCAATTTCTTATTCATGGCAGAGGCTCCTCGTTTCTCTCGATATCGAAATCATAGTAAGGCGGAGCCTGAGTCTCCGGAATTTGCCATTTGTATGCCTGCTCTCCGCTTGCATTCCTGTAGTCCTGGCATTGGCTTATGGTCTTCCAGCTCTTGATGTTCTCAGGAAGGCGGCTGTCTCCACCCACCAGGCATACGGTCAGGTTCTCGGAAGAATTGACAGTCACCTCGAAGTTATGTATCTTGCCATTCAGGCTGTCTCCTGCATTTGATAGCACGGCTATGATATCCGGCCCCAGGAATTCTTTGGTCTCGGCTCCGTCGATTATGAACCTGTACTCGCCCCGACCCAGGAATGGCGTCTCCCAGAATGGCTTGAGAGTCCAGCTTACGCTTCCGGTAGAGGGATCAAATCGCTTCTTCTCTCCCACGATCTTCCAGGGCTGATTTGGTCCAGGTGCTCTTACCGAGAGCTCAATCCAGGGCACCTGAGAGGAACTCCAGTTCTGTAGCTGCACAGTATAGGTCAATGCATGAAGCGGATCCTTCTCATCCCAGGCCTGGATGACTCCAATTTCAGGAGAGACATTGCCCATCACGGTGACTGTGCTGTCATTAAAGGCGTGATCTTTTGCTTCCCCCTTTTCCGTCTCAGCAGGCTCCATCTTGGGCCTTGCTTCCTCTCCCGTGATCATCGGACCATAATAGACATCGGATTCGAAAACCACTCCGGCAAAAGCAGCCTTGAAGCGGAAGCTGGCGTTCTCTCCCTCTGCGTCCAGGCACTGGCTCTTGAAGGGAGATGCGCTGAGGTTGATTGTGCTTTCCCCTGCCGGGGCCTTAGCCGAGGCTCTCTGCACCCAGGTATGGCTGCAGGGATTGTAGACCTCTAAAGTCAATGATGTATTCACGCTGCTGTTCATGGCAAGGGTGTAGACGAAGCTCTCATTCCATCTTCCCTTATCCGGAGAGGCGTACGCCTCACCGAAGACAATGGATACGGGCAAGACCCTGATGGTCTTTTGGGCCAGGGTCAGCTTCTCGTTCAGGCTGGGGTGGCTATAGATTATGCTCAGATTGAAGCTCTTTCCAGCATCGGACCATTCGAATGGGACAGTCCAGTCGTATCTATACCGGTTTGCTCCCAGAGGAATTCCAGTCCCCTCTTCCTCCTGGGCTCTGTCCGGCCCATCAAGCCTCATAAGGGCCTGGCCCTGCCCTGCTCCATACTCTACTGTGGCTGAAATCCTGCTTGAAAGACCCTCTTCCTCCGAGACGTAAACCATCAGGGGATCGCCCTCCGGGGTCAATGATGCAAGTAACGGCTTTGCTCCCAGCAGAATCGGGCCATCATAAGCCCGGGATGATGCGATCTCCTCTCCGGCAAAGATGGCCTTAAACCTGTACTTTGTTCCGCTCTCAGTGCACTCGTAGGCAAAGGGTCGGAGGGTCCAGTTGAGCATTGTTGCCATCCCCACTGCTGCCTCACGGGTCTGCTTTTCAATCCAATCGCTGCTGCAGGGATCGTAGACCTGAAGCTGAACCTTGACCGGAACGGTGGAATCTATCTTGGCTGAATAGGTGTAGCTGTCATTCCACTGACCGACAGGTGCGTCCACTCCAGAATCCAGGAATGTGACGGATACTGGGGAGACCTTTATGTTCCGATCATCGAAGTCATACCTGCCGCCCTCCAACTGATCATGGAGGAACGATAAAGAGAGAGTATAATTGTTGTTGACGTGGCTGTCATCAAACTGGACCTGCCACTTGTACTGGTACTTGTTGCCACCCAGTGGAGTGCCCTCCTCCCGGGACCTGTAATCCATGGAGGGGCCGGTCAGGCTGACCTCCAGGTCTCCAGGGCCCTTGCTGAAGGAGACTATCGCGGACATCTCCTGATTGGATGCCTCGCCTGATGAGACGTAAACATTCTCGGGAATGGATGGGCTGCTGAGCTTGGGAATCTCCTCCACCACATTAAATGTCACATTAGAACTCCTGGCAGAGAAGTCCCATCTCTTGTTCGTATACTCCAATCTGGCCGAAAATGGTGCCATTTTACTCAGATCCACCTCGCTGCGGTTGAAAAGCGCCGGCTCATCATCAGCCGTCCACTTAAAGACAACCTTGTCTCCGCTGATCTCCGGATCGAGGGAGGTGTAAACCATGTCATCCTTCTGGGGGTGGCTTATTATGAGCCGCCCCTGGGGAGAGCTATCTTCCATACTGGCCGAGGCATCCCTGACCGTGGCCTGGATGGTGAAGTTGGTATAATCAAGATTCTTATCGATCCTGGGGCCCTCTGCCGTGGGAGTGTAGGGAAGTAGGGTGATATTGTAAGGTCCATAGTTGAGGGGCTCCATCTTGAGGTTGTTATAGACCAGCATGAAGCTGAAATTTCCACCGCTGCGGTAAGAAGAGAGGTCCTCATGGATGGCGGCAGCATAAGCGCTCTTTCCCGAGGAGCGGCAGACCACATCCTCGGAGTTCCAGGTCCGGGACTCAGCCGTGCCCAGTGGTCCGGTGATGGCCAGGTAGCAGACAGGTTTAGGGTCCAAGCCTTCCTGATCCCTGAAAGCAGCTAAAACGGAGATGCCCTGGAAGAAATAGGGGGTCTCGTCAAACTGGACGCCTGCTACAGTGGGTGGCTTGACTATGGGGCCGGGAATCTTCTTTGTCCTATCTTTCTCCTGTCCAGCGGCATAGAAGATGAATTCAAATGAGGCGTTCTCGGTCTCGGAAATTCCAAATCTGTTCTCAAAATTATAGGGGCCGAAGGAAAAGGATGTCCTCGACATTCCCGTCTGATCTATTGAATCTGAGTGGATCAGATCACCATTATTATATATATTAAGCTTCAGGCTGAATTTGGTGACGGCTACGGCACCTACCTCGCTGGCGGCCTCCTCGCTGCTCCATACCTCAGCGGAATAGGTGAAGTCCTCATAGCCATATTCCGGAGTGACTATGGCATTCCTGATCTCATAACCGCTCTGGGCAGCACAAGTGGGGAAGAGGCATAACCCGGAAATTATGCAAGCTAATAACAGCAATACTGCGCTGGAAATTCTCTCTTTTTCTGTTTTGCAGTAGAATGATTTGCATAGATTCTGCGCTCTGCTAGCCATATCGGTCATTAATCCAATCAACTGCTCTTGCCCCCATGAACCAACCTTAGCTTAACCTTTCGCAATTATAAAGGCTTTTTGCCCAAGGCGAGCAGGAGGGCCGAATGGACGTAGGACAAATCTTGTGAGTAGCTATTTAATGCTTCAGAGCACACCCAGTAATCTGGTGAAATAATGAATTTCGAGCACGTGGCTGGAAAGGACAGTGGCAAGATCAGGCTCTTTGCCCTGAGCACCTGCATCTGGTGCAAGAAGACCAAGGAGTTCCTGTCTTCGTTGGGTGTCGCCTTCGACTTCATCTATGTGGACCTACTGAAAGGAGCGGAGAGAGCAGAGGCCATCGCCGAAGTCAAGAAATACAATCCCAATACCTCATTTCCCACCATTGTCATAGGCGATAAATGCATCGTTGGCCTGAAGGAAAAGGAGATCAAAGGGGCGCTCGGCTTATGAAAGGAGATTTTGTAGAACCTTCTGATGAGGAAGTGGAGAAGCTATGCGCCCGATTGGGAGCCGAGGCCAAACAGGCAGGATACAATCTCAATTCCGATGCCGATTTTGTGAGGGGACTGGTCAAGGGTCTGCTGGTCAACGAGAAGCGCTACGGCTACCGGGCCTGCCCCTGCCGCCTGGCGACGGGCGATAAAGCCGAGGACCTGGATATCATCTGCCCCTGCGACTACAGGGATGCGGACCTTACCGATTTTGGGGCCTGCTACTGCGCTCTCTATGTCTCCAAGGCCGTCCTGGCCGGAAAGCAGGAGCTGTCCTCTATTCCTGAGAGAAGGCTGCCGGAGGAAGAGAGGAAAAGGCTGGATGGTAGGAGAAAAGCGAAGGAAGAGTCTCTAGGAAAGGATATCTCCAAGGCAGCTTTCCGGCTCTCCTTGCCTGTTTGGAGATGTACCGTCTGCGGCTACCTCTGTGCCCGGGATGCTCCTCCCGAGGTCTGCCCCATATGTAAGGTGGGAAAGGAGAGATTTGAGAGGTTTATTTGATATTTAATTTTATAATATTTTTAATGCTTAATTGTTTTTAATATGTAATTATTCAACTATCTGACCATCTTTGGAGCAGGCCCAGATCCGATCCTTCACCGGCGTTTTAAAGTAGCCGGCATCATTGTAGCAGTGTTCTGATATCATCTTGCAGTATCCCATCCACCAATCCATTATCCGGGTATGGGAAGGCATTCCTAAAAAGCAGCCGGTAAAGCGGAAATATCCCGGCACTCCCTCCAGATTGATGCCGTCGCCATTTCCGGTAGTGTCCACTATATGGTACTTGTCGTCGCCGGGCAGCAGAACTAAATTGAAGGCATGGCCGGGATGGTCGCCGACCAGAGGCAGATCGAAGGCATAGCTTGAAGTCATGAAGGCCTCGCTCTGGCTGTATCCGGCCTTTCGAAGCATGGTGGTGAGAGCGGCAGAATAGTCGCTGCATACCCCGGTCTGGAGGATATTGATGGTGGCATGGGCGGGAAGCAGTCCCATGCTGGCACTGTTCTGGCTCATGTTCGTGTCCGAATGCCAGGCCTCTATGCCCCTCTCCTCCGGCCGGCAGGACAGATTGGAGACATTCTGATTATAGCCCTCCATGAATACTTTCTTTCCAGACATGTAGGAGCCGCACATGCGGGTGCATTCGGGATAGCCGGAGCAGCAGGCCTTGAAAAGTGCATAGCCTTTCATATAGCGGGCTTCGGGGCCGAAGGAATTGATCAGGTA
>NOLC01000121.1:4971-6214 GCA_002256595.1 Methanosaeta sp. NSP1
CCCGGCAGGGGCGAGCCGTCGCAGCAGTCCACAGCCTCGGCCACAATCCAGTCCAGATCGGGATGGCAGACCTCCACCTCCTGGCATAGCTCTGTGGCATTGGGCCAGATATCCTGGCAGGGCGTATCCGGAGGGTAATATCTGGGCCTGGGATTGACCTTGCTGCATACCCAGGGCTCAGCAATGGCGATTTCCGCACAATCCATATCCGATGAGCCACTGGAGTCGATCACGCGCAGAGTGATATTATGCCATCCCGGGCTCAGGTTGCTTTTCTGCAAGGACTGGCCGGTGCCTATGCTGCCATCCAGGCTGGAATGCCAGAGGAATCGGCAAGGCTCCCCGGTGCAGGCGCGGGCAGAGAATTGAACCGGCTCGCCCCTGGGGAATGTGCGCACATCTTCCGGCGAGAGGATTGCTGCCACTGGGCCGGTCTTCGATGGAGCGTCCTGATTTCCTGGCCGCTTTTGATCTTTATCCTCCTGCCTTATGCTTTGGCTCTCATTTTGGGGCAATGAAGATTGCTTATATCCCTCCGATCCGGCCTGGCAGCCGCAATCCTCGATTTCCTCCTGCCCGTAGCCTGAGCTGTCGCCATATTGCCGCTGGGCCGGCCGGGCCGGGGAGATGAACCAGCGCGGCCACAGATAGAGCAATCATAGCCAGGGCCAGGAAAGAATACAGCAAAATGCCTGGCCATCGTTTTCTGCTGCTGGAAAGAAAAGGAAGCCGGAAGAGGTGCTGCGAGAGGGAGAGAAGCACAGATCCGAAGAGGAACAAGACACCGGACACAGACCAGGTCTTCCAGCCATAGGGAAGCAAAGTGATAGCCGCCTGGGTCAGGGCAAAGCCGAACAGTCCGGCAAATAAAAAGAGCATCCTGGCCGCGTCCTGGCGGCGGCGCAAGGCCAGCCAGGCTACGGCGGCCATCATTATCACCGCGGCGCATGCATTCCATTCCTGATATGCGGCCAAAAGGAGGAAGACGGCAATATAGAACAGGCCGCCCAGGAAAAACAACGCCCGCTCTGCCCTGGAGCTGGGCCAGGCCAGGGCAGAGGCGAAGACGCCCAGCAGGCCCAGCAGGATGATGAGAAAGCCGCCGGCGGCCTGGGAGAAGAGAAGATCAAACTCACCCGGACGGCCAATGGACGGCAGGGCGAAGATCAGGAATATGCATCCCACGGCTATGGCTGCGAGTCCGGCCAAGAGACCGGCCAGAGCGGATATCTTTCCGGCTGCA
>NOLC01000207.1 GCA_002256595.1 Methanosaeta sp. NSP1
CGGTGAGAACTGCGAGGATATCCTGGCTCCGGCGGGTGGCTACGTGGTTGCCTTCTTCAATAAGCGACTGGTGGAGCTGGCCCGCATAGCTGGAGCGCCGGCGGATAAGAAGGCCGGAGTCACCATCCACAAGAAGATGGGCGAGAGGGTGAAGAAGGGCGAACCCCTCATATCCATCTGTTCCAGCTCCGACTGGGAGCTGGAGAGCGCAGTCAAAGATGCCAAGAGGCAGATGCCCATTGTGGTAGAGGGGATGCTCCTGGAGAGATACCCGCGCATAACCGAGCTCTAGAGAGGCGGAAATGACTCTGGTTGCCATCACCTATCATGAGGATTTTGGAGCCCGGGGCTTTTCAGTGCTCAAGGAGAGGATCCGGCCCTCATTCGAGAAGCTGATGCGTTCAAGACTGGTGGACGGAAAAGAGGTGCAGGTCTTCCGGGCCAGGCCCGCTCCGCTGGAGCTGGTGGAGAGCTGCCATACGGCGGCACATATGATGAATATGAAAGATGATCCCTACCGTGATGTGGCCATGCTCTCTGCCGGAAGCGTGATGATGGCAGCAGAGATGGTGGCAAAAGGCGAGGCCAGAAGGGCCTTCGCCTACACCGGAACTGCGGGACACCATGCCTCAAGGGGAAGCTGCTGGGGTTTTTGCTACTTCAATGATGTGGCCATAACCATTGGCCATCTGAGGGCGATGGGCTTGCAGCGCTTTCTGATCGTGGATGTCGATCCCCATTTCGGAGACGGCACAAGGGACTTCTTCGCAGACGACGCCGATGTCTTCCACATCAATATGCACAGCGGAAAAGACGAGGTTCACGATCCGCAGAGGAACAACTATGACATAGGCCTGTCCTTCGGAGCCAAGGATGATCTTTTCCTCTCTGCCCTCAAGAGCGCCCTGGATCTGGCGGCAGACTTTGATTTCCAGATGGCCTTTGTCATATTCGGGCATGACTCCCATCAGGACGACTACGGGGGCTTTGATCTCACCTTTGAGGCTTATCCCATGATGTCCCGGATGATCCTGGACGCTGTGGAAGAGAGGGGACTGGTCTTTGTGCTCAGCGGAGGCTCATGCGTTCATGTGGCTGAGCAGGTCATACCCGATGTGATAGCTGTCCTGGCCGAGAGGTATCCGGCATGAAGATGGCCTCCAACTGCTATCCCTGCATCCTGGACCGGGCCAAGTTCGAGTGCGATCTGGTCTTTGCTGGAGAGCAAGAGAAGAAAGAGGCAATGGAGGAGCTGCTGGACTATATGGCCTGCCACAAGGGCGGCGTGCCGGCACTGGTTGGCACACAGAGAGAGAAAATCATCAAGAGGCGCAGCAATAATCCCGATCCTTATCGTGAATTCAAAGATGAGAGCAACCGGGTGGCAATGGATCTTCTGCCCCTGGCCACTGAGTTCTATGAAAAGGCAGAAGACAAAATTGAGGCGTTGATCCGCATTGCAGCGGCAGCAAACTCCATGGAGTTCGGGGTCAAAGGACATGACTTCGATAATTCAACCTTTGCCGGCGTTTTTTTGGATACGCTCAACGAGAAGCTTTATGGAGACCTGGAGGAGATCGATAGGCGGCTGGAAAGGTTCGACAATATCTTTTATCTCACCGACAACAATGGAGAGGTGATCTTCGATCTCTTTGCAATTGCAAGACTGGAGGAGATGGGCAAGCGGGTGGTTGTTGGATCGAAGTCCGAGCCTGTGCTAAATGATGTCACCGTCCCGGAGTTCAAGGCCATGAGCAATGTCCAGGTAATCCCAACCGGGGATGTGGTGGGAACGGCTTTGGAGTTTTTGGCGGATGAGGCCCGATCCCTGCTCTTCGATCCCGGCTGGCTGATTTTATCCAAGGGCATGGGCAATTTCGAAACCATCACCGAATACGAGAAGATGCTCGCCGGCAGGCTGATCTATATCATGAGGGCTAAATGCGAACCTGTAGCCACAGCCGTGGGCGCTCCCAGGGGAAGCCTGGTGGCCAGGCCGGTCTGATCGGCTTGCATCAAATCATGAAAATGCCTGGGCTTGATTTCTTTTCCTGCTTATCTGTAATTCATATCTATATCTGAAGAAGCCTCTATCTCCTGCTCCTCTCTAAAGGGAGACAGCATGGTTAGATCCAGGTCGAGGTTCAGCAGCTCATTGATCGCAGCCAGCAGTTTTCCGGCTGCGGCTATGTCCACCGGCTCCGAGCCGGAGGTGGTGGCAAGAAGACAGATGCCGCGCAGGCCATAACTGGGGGCCAGACCGGCTAAAAGGCCGTTCAATCCCCCAATGGCACCGCTTTTCAGCAGGGGGATATTTTTCTCAACGAGCTGTGCAGCGCCCTCCGGATCGCTAGCGGCACCGAGCACATCCTCCTCAGTCTCCCCTACATAGGCGGCCAGGGTGATCACATCTGTGACTCCCTGCTCTTTTAGGGCCTCGAGGATCTCTCCCGTCAGCTCATGCATGCCCACAACATCCAAAGGCTGGGCATCGCCGGAGAGGATCAGCAGCTTCTCCTTGTCCCTGGGGCGCATCAGTTCGCTGTGCATAAGCTCCGCCAGCCCCTCAGAGACCATGACCTGAGGAGGAAAGCTGGAAGAAAAAAAATCCTCTATGCGGCTGCACTCCAGAGATGTTGCCAGGAAGTCCGCAGCTACCTTTCCCACGCTTCCGATCCCCGGCAGGCCGCAAATGCAGATAAAGCGGGACTCGAACATCAGGAAGGGGTTGGCCTGCTGCTATAACACTCTTTCGCCAACCCATCCACTGCCTGAATGAAGTCAGACTTAGCTTTCTGAGGGTTTAGGATTTCTCCTACTCACCCAAGGTTTGGATCACCCAGTTATATCCAATGGTCTCATTGGTATCCTGGTCAACGAATTCCGCCGGGAAGGTCTCGGCACCATTGAACAGGTAGGAATTGCCAGAATCAGCGACCTCCACAGCTCCGATGGGAGCAGCGCCGCGATCATAGAAGACCACATAGAAGTCTCCTGTCATCTTCATCTCCGGTATCTCTATCTCTCCAAAGGTGGGCCCTTCTGGGGATAGGAAATAATTGTTCTGACCATCGGCGAACTTATAGAGCAGATTGAGATCCTTATCCCTTATCTCAAGCATTATGTCTCTCTCTGCCGGATAGGTCTTGGTTGTATTATTGAATCCGCTCCAGGCCAGGATGCGCACCTTTTGAAGTTTGAAGCCGGAGGAAGGAGCAGTGAATTTGACTGCTTCTCCTATGCCGAATGAGCCAAATACTTCGAATGAAGAGAATAAGGTGAAATTGGTCTCCGAAAAATTCAATTCGCTTCCTGTAAGCGCCTTGATTTGCTCTTGTGCCGAGTCCGCCCCGCTGGCGCAGATGCATAATGCCGCACAGCACAGGCCTGAGAATAACAGCATACTCTTATTCAAATGATCACCCCAGGTCTATCAACTGATAATAATGTATATAAAGATTCTGATAAAAACAATATTGAACTAATACAACAAAGCTGAAGATAAATGAATTAGCCGAATCTCCCAAAGATCAGTGAAATCAAGATTTTTAAAAAAGACGGGAAGAGGATTTTGCCCTCTTATTGTCGCGCCTCCTCCTGCGCCATCCCTATGTAGCAGGCGATTCTACCTTCCGCTGACTGCCATGAGCCAGTTCAATGGAGTGCTTACGTTTTCACTTTCAGGAATCATGGCAGGCAACAATTCGCTTTCTACATAAATAAAGGAGTTCTTGCTTGTCTCATTGACAAGTTCGCTGCCCACGGCAACAGCTCCTCGATCATAGAAGCAAACATAAAACTCATCGCTGACAGCGATCTGTGGAATCTCAATGGTAAGAGGGTATAGGAGGGTGGCATTGCGGGCATAGTTGGAATAGGGTATCTGGGAGTCCGCGAATTTATACAGCAGATTTTTATCCTTATCCCTGATCTCCAGGGCGATGGTTCTTTCTTCGGGAGCAGACTCCTGGCTTCCGTTATAGCCGTCAAAACCATAAAGCTGCACCGCGCTGATCTTCCAGTTGTCTTTGGGGGCCTGGAATTTTACTGCTTCAGCAATGAAAAATCCGGGCGGGCCGTAAATAGGGAGCACAGATACAGGTACAACCTTCTTTTGGGATAGATTTCCTTCATAAGAATATAATACCTGGACATCTGAAGTTTGGGAATCAGCGGAAACGGATATGGCGATGAAAGATAGAGCCAGCAAACCGGACATAGCCATAGATAAAAGGATCTTCTTCACTTGATCACCAAGTGCAAAATGAATCTAGGCCTTAAATAGATTCTGATGCATCATAGTATGATGGATCGCATGCTTCTGATCCGGGAGGCAGGAGCGAGAATGGTTTATGGAGTGAAGAATATGTTATCGTTGGAACATGGCGTTTTTTACTTGGAAATGATGGCCGGAGGGATGCCGACTCACCCCGACCAGACGCTCCGGCATATAGCCCATCTCCAAGCAGATTTGTTTTTATTCCCCTGCAGCTCTGATGATCCAATTGACCTTGGTGGCATTGGACTCATCAATTCGGAATTCGGCAGGGATCATCTCGCCATTAAGGCTGTTGTAGACATATGAGTTTCCGCTTCCGTTCTCCACTTCCACGCCTATCTTCATTATGCTTCTATCATAGAAGATGACATAAAACACCTCCGGCATAGCAAGAGGAGGGATATTGATTGCCCTTAGAACTGGCACTTTCTCGGTAAAATAAGCATTCTGTGTGTCAGCAAGTCGGTAGAGCAGGTTCAATTCTTCATCTCTTATCTCAACGAGGAAGTTGCTGGGCGATGGCACAGCCATGCTGCTCTCATTGTAGTAGTTCCAGCCCAGTACCTTTATTTGCTTTAATTTCCAGCCAGGCTCTGGTGCAGTGAATTTTACCGCTTCGCCAAAGAAGAAGCTGTTCAATCCCCAGTCCTGTCCGGCAGAA
>NOLC01000007.1 GCA_002256595.1 Methanosaeta sp. NSP1
ATAATCCACCATAGCTACTGTCCGGATAGTGGGCGATGTTCTTGATCTCTTCTGCAATCAGCTCTTCCAGTGGAGGATAGCCTAAGGGATTGATATTGGCTGAGAAGTCCAGGGGCTCTCTGCCAAGAATCGATGCTGCCTCCTGTACCTTGCCGCCGTGTTTGCACTCCACAGCCCTGGCAAAGCTCTTCCGTATCCGGTTTATCATGATTCGGCTAGGCCCTCTAGCCTGAAGGCATTTCAATCTTGTGGATACAATATCCTCCATTAACGATCGTGATGGGGCGGCTTCTGAATGCCCTATTGATTAAAATATAAAAGTACAACTATGAAAACAATTTAAATTCTGAGTTATCTATAGTAATTCCTATCCGAAAGTGTTTTATCTACTCTATGCGAACCCAAGCGCCGTATATCAAAGAAAGATCAAAGGAAGAACAAAGGAAGAGGAGGCTAAGATTCCGATGGCAACAAAAGAGGGCAGCTTTTCGGTTGAGGACATGAAGAACGTCCAGATCAACATAGGAGCTGTCGTTAAAGAGGCTGAGGAGTGGGACCAGGAAATGGGTGCCTGCCCCAAGCCCGGCGTGGCAACGCTCAGACCCTGGGATCACATACTTGCTAACCGGTACAAGATCATGTACGCACCCGCAGACGATACATGCACTCTGTGTACTTACGGTCCTTGCGATCTGACAGGGAACAAGAAAGGCGCATGCGGCATTGACCAGGCCGGTGCTTGCGGCAAGATAGTTCTCATCGCCTGCCTTATGGGCTGCTGCGCACATGCTGCCCACGGCAGACATCTCTATCACTGGCTCATGGACAAATTCGGCGACATGAAGTACGACATGGGCGACGAAATTCTGGTGGACTCTCCCCTGTACCAGACCATCATGGGCACCAAGCCCAAGTCCTTCAAGGATTTTGCTGAAGGCCTGGCGTATCTGGAGGAAGAGGTCGTCCAGCTTCTGGCAGCAACCCACACCGGCCAGGAGAGCGCTTTCGTCGATTTCGAGTCCAAGGCTCTGCATGCCGGCATGCTGGACCTTCTGGGCATGGAGATCTGCGATGTGATGCAGGTCGTAGGCTATAACATGCCCCGCGGCGCTGCTGATGCCCCCATCATCGAGATCGGTATGGGCACCATGGATCAGAACAAGGGCGTTCTCATCGCCTACGGCCATAACCTGGCAGCAGGAGCCGAGGCCATGATCTACGCAGAAGAGAACGGCCTCTGGGACAAGGTTGACATCGGCGGCGTATGCTGCACGGCACACGACCTGAACAGGATTGGTCTGGGCAAGGGCGAGGCCAAGGTCCCCGCAGGAATAGGAACCAAGCCCAAGGTGGCTGGTGCTATTGGCTGGTGGAGAAAGATGGTCCGCTCCGGAGTCATGGACTGCGTCATGGTTGACGAGCAGTGCGTCTGGTGCGATGTCCTCTCCGATGCACAGAAGCGCAAGATCCCTGTCATTGCCACCACGGACAAGATCATGCTGGGCCTGCAAGACAGGACCAACGATCCCATTGATGCCATTGTGGATGATCTGGTCAGCTTCAAGGTTCCAGGCGTTGCCATTCTGGATCCGGCCAAGGCAGGAATTGTGGGCATCAAGACCGCAATCGCAGTCAAACCCAAGCGCGCCGAGGCCAAGATTGCAAACCTGATCACAGAGGCACAGTTCAAGGAAGGAATCGAGAAGTGTACTCAGTGCAATGAGTGCGCCTTCGTCTGTCCGCCCCACATCAGAATCAGCAAGCTCATTGCCGAAGCAGTTAAAGGCAGCAATCAGGAATTCTCCAACTTCTATGAGATCTGCGTCGGCTGCGGCAGGTGCGAACAGGTCTGCCCCCAGGGCATAAACATCCTGGACCTATTCGAGTATGCCAACCGCCAGGCAGTCAAGGATCAGAAGTTCAAGATGAGATCCGGACGCGGCCCCGCCCGCGACACTGAGATCAGGTCCGTGGGAGCGCCGATTGTGCTGGGCACCATCCCCGGAGTCATTGCTCTGGTCGGATGCAGCAATTATCCCAACGGAACCAAAGAAGCCTATGATATGGCCAAGGAGTTCGTTGACCGCGGCTACATCGTGGTCACATCCGGATGCATGGCCATGGATATGTCCCTGTACACCGATGCCGACGGCAAGACCATCTGGGAGCAGTATCCCGGAGGCTTTGACGGCAGGAACATCTGCAACACCGGCTCCTGCGTCTCCAACGCCAACATAGGCGATGCGGCCATCAAGGTAGCCACCATATTCGCCCACAGAAATCACCGGGGCAACTTCGACGATATCGCCGATTACATCCTGAACAAAGTCGGAGCCTGCGGTTTGGCCTGGGGAGCCTACTCCCAGAAGGCAGCCGCTATCGCGACAGGCTGCAACCGGCTAGGCATCCCTGTGGTAGTTCAGCCTCACTCCGTCATGTACCGCAGATCTTTCATGGGCAGGACGGACAAGCCCGAGGACTGGATGGTAATCGATGCCCGCGACGGCAAGATGCAGCAGATAGAGCCCGCACCCGAAGCCATGCTCTACATCGCCGAGACCAAGGAAGAGGCAATGGTTGAAATGGCCAAGCTCTGCTTCAGGCCCTCCGATAACAGCATCGGTAGAGCGATCAAGCTGACCCACTACTGCGATATCTCCATGAAGTACTGCGGCAAGCTGCCCGATGACTGGCACATCTTCGTCCGGGATGTCAAGGATCTTCCCCTGGTCTACAAGGAAGAGATGATGAAGACTCTTGAGTCGAAGTACGGCTGGCAGATCGACTGGAAGGCCAAGAAGATCATCTCCGGACCACTCAGACCGGCGGATGTAAGCTTTGATCCGACCAACCTGGCCAGGAAGATAAGGGCTAAGAAGTGAGGAAGAAGGAGGAGATAAAAATGGCAATAGATACCACCAAGAATCCCATTCCCTTTGAGATGGCCCAGATTCCCGGGCCGGAGATGGCTAAGTGCTACATGCCGAAGGTTATGGGCGCTATCATCAAGAAGGCCAAGAGGCCTCTGCTCGTGGTAGGAGCAGAGCTTTTTGATGACCCCATCATGTTCGACAAGATGATTGAGATGGGCAAGATGGGCATACCCATCGCCGCCACGGCGCATTCCGTGAAGGGCTTTGTGGATAAAGGCTACCTGGAGAACGTCTATCAGATCGGACTGCATCCCCTGACCGCCCACCTGCGCTTCCCTGACTGGATGGGCATGGACGGCAAGGGCCAGTACGATGCCGTAATCTTCATGGGCATCTTCTACAAATTCGCCAACGCCATGTTCTCGACACTCAAGAACTTCAATCGGGACATCAAGCGCATATCCATTGACAGGTACTATCACGTCAATGCCAATATGACCTTCGGCAACATGGCCTTCACCCCCGACGACTATCACGCCGCGGTGGACGAAGTTATCGCAGCAATGAAGAAATAGAGTTCATCTAATTAACAGAAGAGGTGTATTAATGGCAGACATAAAGTTGGATATATCCCCTATGTATGAGGGCGAGAGAATCAGAAAGGACGATCTATGGGTAGAGTTGGGCGGCCCCAAGGCAGACGGATTCGAGCTGTCCCTGGCTGCATCAATGGATGAGGTTGCAGACGGAAAGGTGACCGTCATCGGTCCCGAGCTCAAGGATGTCAAGGAAGGCTCCACCATTCCCTTCGGCATGATATTCAAGGTTGCCGGCGAGAAGATTGAGAAGGATCTGGAGTCCATCATCGAGAGGCGCAACCACGCCCTGCTCTCCTACATCTCCGGCCTCATGCACCTCAACCAGAGATATGATATCTGGATGAGAATCGGCAAGAGCCTGCAGAAGAAGGGTGTAACCTCCTGGGTTGAGATCTTCACCCCGGTCATCGAGCTGTACAAGGCCGAGATGCCCTTCATCGAGAAGATGGAGATCACCATCGTCACCGACCCGGCAAAGGTCAAGGAAGAGCTGGCCAAGGCCATGGCCGTCTACAAGACCCGCGACGAGCGCGCCAAGGGACTGCATGATGAGGACGTCGATGTCTTCTACGGCTGCACCCTGTGCCAGGCATTCGCACCCACCAGCGCCTGCGTGGTCACACCCGACAGACCGTCCCTGTGCGGAGCCATCACCTGGTTCGACGGACGCGCTGCCGCCAAGGTGGACCCAGAGGGCCCCCAGTTCCCCATAACCAAGGGAACCGCAGTTGATGCGACCGCTGGCGAGTATGATGCCATCAATGAGATGGCCGCAAAGCGCTCCGGCGGCGAGTACAGCAGGATGCTGCTCTACACATTCTTCGATGCACCCCACACCTCCTGTGGCTGCTTCGAGACCATCGGATTCTATATGCCTGAGGTTGACGGCATCGGCCTCGCCGACCGCGACTTCAAGGGCGCAACCCCCAACGGTCTGCCCTTCTCCACCATGGCCGGCCAGACTGGCGGCGGCAAGCAGGTGGTAGGATTCCTGGGCATGGGCATTCTCTACTACTTCTCCCCCAAGTTCCTCCAGGCCGACGGCGGCTGGAGAAGGATCGTCTGGATGTCCAAGAACCTCAAGGAGAGGGTAAAGGCAGGCATCGATGAGGACATGATGGCCAAGATCGCCACCGAGGACGATGCCAAGGATATCGCATCTCTTAAGGCATTCCTGCTCAAGGTCAACCATCCCGTGGTCGACGGCGTCACCAGAAAGGTAGACAACAAGAGGATCACCGAGGGCTGGAAGCTCGAGGATATTTCCGACGAGATCAAAGAACAGGTCATGGCTTATATCGAGAAGACCGGCGGGGACATCAACATTGACACCGTCAAGTCCGAGTTGGCTTTAACCGAGGGCCAGTTCATGCAGGTCGTAGAGGCTCTGCAGGCTGACGGCGTTCTCGAGTGAGTAAAAGAAATTAAAGAGGGTGAAA
>NOLC01000211.1 GCA_002256595.1 Methanosaeta sp. NSP1
TCACATTGGGATGTATGACAAGATCCTCATCGCCCCTCATGCGGGTGGCGATGGCAAACTCAAGGTCCCGCCCGTCATATATGTCGATATCCGAATCGACCACCAGCACATGCTTGAGAGAGCCATGGGCCTGGAAGGCTGCCTCGATGGCCCTTTTAGCATCTTCCTCAGTCTCCTTCTCTATCTGAACCACGGCATGGAAGTAGTTGCATCCGCCGTCGGTCAGTATGACATCTCTGACCCCGGCCACCTTTGAGACGGCTTTATAGATCAGCGGCTCGTAGGGCACTCCCATGAGCATCTTGTGCTCGCCTCCCGCCGGAAGAAGTCCGTGATATATGGGATCCTCTCGGGTCATCATTTTTGTCAGGCGTATGACCGGCTCCTGGCGTACCAGATCCTGGGTGCCTGTGATATCCACGAAGGGCCCCTCAGCCGCCCTCTCCGCGGTAATATATCCCTCTAAAACGATCTCGGCATGGGGGGCGGGAACTCCGTTATCCAGGCGCACCAGCTCGACGGGAGAGCCCCGCAGGGCGGCGGCATAGGAGAACTCCTTTTCAGGGGGTACACGGGTGGAGGCAGCCATGAGCAAGAGCGGGTCCACCCCGATGGCTATGGCCACAGGCAGCTCCTGGCCGCAGGCAAGGGCGGCTTGATAGAACTGATGGGTATGCCTGCCCGGCACCAGACGCACTGCCAGACGCTCTCTTCCCAGGACCATCAGCCGGTGGACACAGGCATTTATCTTCTCTTCCCACTGGCTCACCACCACGGCGGAGGTGATATAGGGCCCGCCATCGCCCTTGAAGTGAGTCAGAATAGGCAGGCGGGTGAGGTCCGGCTTACAGACGCACTCCATGAAACCGGAGGAGTTGACCTCGCGAACCTGCCCCTCATATCCGATCTTAGCCAGATGGGGCACCATTTCCCCGGACGGCACCCCCAGGGCTCTGGCCAGCAGAGAGCGGGTGGACAGCATGTTCAGAGCACATTTGTGGCCATCAACATTGCTGAAAAATATGGGACCCTTGCCCCAGGCTTTGTCTGTGACCTCCAGTCGGGCAGATAGGCCATCTGCAACCTCTCTCAGCAGGCCATCTTCTTTCAGATGGGCCAGAAACTCCCGGAAGCTATTGCCATGGGCCATGTATGCATTTATTGCCTTTAGAGTTAAAGAATTTCCCGTTCCATACTTTCCTCTTTTCCATTTTATGGCATGGATCTCAGACCAGCAGCACGGCAATCAATCCGGAGAGAAATACTCCGTCGAATGTCCCCGCCCCGCCGATGCTGGCCACCGGGGCTCCCAGATCCCTGATCTTGTTCAGGTTCATCATATCGGCGCCAAAAAGGGTGCCGAGGGTTCCGCTTACATAGGCTAATAAAAATATCAGATCATGCGGTGCGCCAGCCAGATAAACCAGGATGATGGCCGATAATGCCGCGCTTAAGGGCGGAAAAAGGGCGGGAGTTACAATCCCCAGCCCTTTCACCGGCCGTGCCACGCGATTGGTCAACAAAGCCACAAAGATGATGGCCACAAGGGCATAAGATAGAGACTCGGGAAAGCGGTGGATCAGAGCTATAGAGATCATAGAGGGTATGATAGCTCCGCCTAAGTTGACTGCCAGAATGGTGCGGCAGTTGACTGCATCAATTAAAGGCACCCGATAGTATATGCCAAAAGCCCTGACATACCCCTCCCGCGCCATGGGCTCTCTGCACTGCAGACTGGTCAGAGGAATATTGATGCTGCTGCCCAGGAGGGATGCCAGCAAGACAAACAGAGCCTGGCCCCAGGAGAAGCCGATCTTGGTAAAGGCGGTTCTGGCCAGATCCAGGAAGAGAAAGCCGACCACGGCAAGGAGCAAGAGAGCCATAATGATCATAAAGAGCATCCTCGCCGGAGCGTAAACCAGCCTGTTGTCCATCAAGCATACGGCTGATTGCTGGGGTATAAATTTTTCTTTGCCACTTTAAGCCGGGAGAGCCCTCCGACCCGATGGATGCGGCCATCTTCAATATAGAATGGGACGAAGAAGGGAAGGCATGATCAAATGTGGATGATAAGACAGATGGGGTAGGGAAGGGACTAAACAAAAGGTTAATTATCTCATCTGGCATTTAGGAGATGCAGTGAAAGGGAATACTTTCGGCTTTAGGCTCATGGAAGTTGCGGCTATAGCATTGATAGCCGTCTTTCTTTTCGATTTATCGGCGGCGGATCAGGGCTTCATGGGGTCCAATTCAACTTCTGCCAATGCCTCTATAGCAGCAGTTGAAAGCCATTCTGCAAAGAGAGGATTCTTCTTTGACGAGTCCTCCTCAGTGAGCGGTGCGGGGCAGGTCTCCATCAAAGGATCATTTCGCGACAATGCCCTTGATTCCAGCGGCTGGATGAAGGGCTCCGGGTCCATAAGCTTAGAGTCCCTGAGAAGCATGGATAAGGCTGGCCGGGAGGTGGAATTTCTCCAAAAGTCCGATCTGGTATTCGCCGGAGGGCTTCTCAAGAACAAGAAGAGCATGAGTTTGCCCCTGTTCGAGAAGGGAAGAGGCGCTACCGTGAGCGAGAGGTTCAATCTGAGCCATGTGGACAAGAGCGAGACGGATATGATCAGATCGGCCAACAATTATAATAATACCATGGTTTTCGACTCCGCACTGGCATTCGAGGGACTGTGGAATATCAAGAATACCAAAGGCTGGTCCATGAATATGGACAAGAGAAATGAAGTATATTCCGGCTCATTCCAGACTCAAAAAAGGATCGAGTTCAACGATTCTCAAATACTGGATTAAAATTGTGTGATACTATATGTGATACTATATGAGGATAGAATAATGCAAATGATGGCCGCATAGAGTGCCTGCATTCTTGGAAAGGAGGCTCATCGGCCTTCTTCAAGAGCAGGGCTTATTCCATCCAGACCGACTGCACAGAGGATGGAGATTGTTTCGCTTGGCCGGTTTGGATTTCTATCCAGCCCATGCATCAATGGTCCGAACATCAATCATCGCCGATGCAATTGATCCGGAAGGTTCTCTCTTCAGCCACGCTGTCCTCCCAGGGCCGTTTATAGACTGCAGATATTTCCGTCTGACCTTCCCGGATGGGGGTAAAGGTAAAGACCTGCTGGCCTGAGCTGCCCATGACCTGGGGGCGGCTGGCACCATAGCTATTTTCTCCCCCATTCAGCATCTTGTGATTGAAATCCACTGTCCAGGTATATCCGGTAGTTGGATTGGAATCCAGGGTGATATTGAATGATTTGTTCAGCTCGGCCTTGATCACGGTGATATCTGCCTGGGATATGGCCGTATAAATGGCCAGAAGAACCAAGATCATTCCCAGCACAAGAAATCTATTACGCTCTCCCACATAGATCCCCTTCTATTGATTGCATTTAAGCCTCAAAGAATCCGGTGTCCAATCCGGGCTATACGCCATCTCAGTCATTTGGGCTCTACCTCTGAATAGTTCAAATGGCTCTATTATGGCAATACTATTTAGTGATTTTGATCCGAAAGAGCATAATTTAAGAGATATAGCTCTTCAAGATATATTATATAAAGACCAAAATCCTTAAGTCCTATACTGGATATCAGTATTTACTGGAAGAACTATCCGGGAGCATTGAGATGGCGGGGACAAAGGGGGTAAGCGCTGTAATTTTATATTTATCTATGATTCTAATTTTGGCCATGCCAGGCGCCCTTGCAGATCAGGCCTATAACTGCACACCTCTCCCGCCAGGTGCAGACCCGGATCAGGCCTGCAATGCCTCATCTCAAATGTACACCATATTGCGCCCAAGCCTCAATGACACCAGCCAGTGGATAGAGATGTTCCAGGCTGCACCTCGCGCTTATATCAATCCCAAGCTGCAAAGCCAGCTAGGCTCTTCCGGAGGAGCGCATATCACCCTCCTCGGCCATATGAATTACACGCCATCGGAGCGCGATCAGGGGACCTGCGGCAACTGCTGGGCCTGGGCCGGAACAAGCATACTGGAGATCGCCCTGGACACCCAGCTCGGCATCAAGGATCGTCTGTCCATGCAATATATCAACTCCAACTACAATGGGGGAAAAGGCAGCAACTGGTCTTGTTGCGGCGGCTGGCTGGAGGACCTGACCAGATTCTATAATGCCAGCAAGATCCTGGTGCCCTGGTCCAACAGCAATGCCCAGTGGCAGGACCGCTTCGAGAGCTGCGGAACACAGACGGGAGTATCCGCAGGCTCTATCTCGGTCGATCCTCATTACACACTGAAGTCGCTTCAGGCGGTCACCATTCCCACCTGGGAGATGGAAAAGGAGGAAGCCATAGCCAACATCAAGAATGTGCTGGGCCAGGGAAGGGGGGTATGGTTCGGATTCTTCCTTCCCAATCAGACCGCCTGGACTGAATTCTTCAATTTCTGGGGCTATCAGCCGGAGTGCGTCATCTGGCGGCCAAAAGAATGCTCTGCTGCATATAACTTCACTAACGGCGGTGGCCATGCGGTGCTTTGCGTGGGCTATAATGACCAGGATCCCAAGAACCGCTACTGGATAATGCTCAATAGCTGGGGAACGACCAAGAGCCGTCCGGATGGGCTGTTCATGGTGAGCATGGATATGAACTACAGTTGCAGCTATTCCGGCCTGGGATATGCCTACTACTGGATGACCCTCGATGCTGACTTCGAGAGAGAGGCCCCGCCCAAGGCAGCAGAAGAGAGGAATGGGGAAGTAAGGAGCCCGGCCCAGGTCAGGGACGAGGCCGAGAGGAAGGTCGAGGAGGCGAAAGAGGAGTTAGACAAGGTCAGGGCGGATATCGACTCCAAAGCAGGAGCATATCCTCAGCTCGGTCCTGGGCTTTGAGACAGCTATCAGCCCTTCAGCTATTCCATAA
>NOLC01000120.1 GCA_002256595.1 Methanosaeta sp. NSP1
AGAAGGACATTGGAGTTGGCCTTCTCAAGAAAATATTAAAACAGGCCGAAGTCAGCCGGGAAGAATGGTTTTCTTCAGAGTGATTGCGTCCTGGGGGTCCAATCTCAATCAATACCCGCACCCACCACCCAAAGCTTTATTCTATCCTCCTCCTTTTCTTCTCCCCATGAATCTTGGTCGGCTCTTCAGGTCCAAACCCACCCCCCGCATCGCTGCCAGTCCGCCCTTCAACTATCTGGAGCTGCGGGTTAAGCCCTTCTACATCGTGGCCTCGGTGGAGGTGGGCAACACCACCACCAAATGCGTTCTCACCGCCACGGACATGAACACCGGCAAGACCTATATCGTCAACAAGACGGTGAAGATGACCCGGGACGTGCGCCTGCCCAAAGCGGGAGAGGATATCTTCGCCCATACCATCAACGGCACGCCCTTAACCGAGCAGTCCATAGCCGAGCTGGTCAAGAGCACTCTTATCGAGAGCCACGAAAGGGCCAGGCTAGACATCAAGAGCGATCTGCACTTTGTGGTCCGGTCCACCGGGGTGGTGGCGGAGCTGGACTCGCCGGACCAGGTGGGAGCCTTTATCCAGGCCCTGGCCAGGGGCTGTCTTGATGCCGGGGTCCCGCCCAGGCTGATGACCCCGGCCATGTCCATCCACAACATCCGGGACAAATTCAAGCGGCTGACCATGATCGAGAAGGTGATATTCATGGGAGCGGTGGCCTCCTGCTTCCCGCCGCAAGGCTCCACAGGCGTAGAGGTGGTGGCCAATGAGATGGAGGGAGAGCTGGCCACGGCAGGCATAAAGGAGGGCAGCCGCTGGACCGATGTGGACTTCAGAAACCCATGCCTCTCTATGGACTTCGGCACCACCCTGGACGGCAGGATTACCAGCGATGAGCTGCCTTATGCCCACACCATCGGCAACCTCCTGGGCCTGGCAGGGGCCATACCCGATGCCGTGGTCCAGGGAACTGGCCTGGTGGACAAGATGACCGGCGCCACACTGGACATCTTTGACGGCAAGACCAAACCGGATTACGGCAAAGAGGCCCAGCAATACGCCAGGCAGATCGACGATCTGGTGAAGATCGAGAAAGTCCCTGCCAGCCGCACCAAATATGGGTTGGTGCCAGTGAGCCCCGAGGCGGCAGCGGTAAACAATGTGGTCCTCATAGGCTCTGATGTGGGGATCAACGGCAGTGACCTGCACAAGCTCTCCCGGATCGGCTCCGATCTCTACCAGTCCAAGAACCTGAGGACTCTTTTCGGCGCTCTGGACCTGGCCATGGCCGGCGTGGCCCGCCGGCTGGTGCAGGTGGGTGTGGAGGAGGGCGTCGTCACCGGGAACACGGCTATAGGTGTCACCGGCCGGGCAGGGATCAGCGGCGGCAAGCCGGCTCTGATCATAGAGGAGATAGACAAGCTCAAGCTGTACGATGAGACGGAAAAGAATGTGGTCTTTGTGGACGACGGCCTGGCCGCGGCCAAGAGCGCTGCGCCTGTTCCCCAGTTGGACCGGCCGGATAAAGAAACACATGCTTATTTTGCAGGGGGCCACAAGAGAGCATAAAAATGCCCTCGAAAAAATATATCATCCAAAAAAAAGAGGGTGAAGAGTCGCCCATATCGGTAGAGTCCATAGAGCGACGGGAGGAGATGCTCTGGATTTCAAATGAGAGGGCGAAGCCCGATGCCTTTCCTCCCTGCATCAAGGCCATCCTCTCCCGTACGCCGGAAGGAAGAGGCAGGCATCGCACTGCTGCCATCCTGGCCTCCTTTCTGGGTCAGGCGGGATACGGGAGAGATGAGGCCAGGCGGATCTGGTCGGGCGCAGCTTGCGCCGAGGAGCGCATATTCGAGGAGTGGTTTTCTCGCATGCACTGCCCCAAATGCCGGGCATTGCAGAGAACGGGACGCGGCTATCCTGACCCTGGAATAGCCGATCTGGATCTGTGCCATCCGGATGAGCTCTGCCCCAGTTTCGAGGGGCCTGTGGAATATGCCTGCCGTCTGATGTCGGAGGAGGATAGGGAAAGAGGCTCTCTCACACCCATCAAGACCAGATATTTTGTCTGGATCTTGGACTGGTCCTCGGGAAAAGAGGGCGCAATTGAGATATCAGAAAAGGAGAAGGAGACGCTGCAAGCTCTTCTGGAGGAAAAAGCTGCCGGCAGGGATATGATGCTGGTCTATAAAAAGGCCCGGGTCAGGGGAAGGCTGCGGCCATGCTTTTCTTTGCGCCATCAGGAGGAGCCAAGAAGGCAGATTCTCTCTGATCTGATAAGAAGGCAGATTCTCTCTGATCTGATTTAAAAAAAATCTGATTAAAAAAGCCGGAATCCGCTCTTGCCTTTCAGGCCACCACCTCAATCTGCATTGCATCCCTGAATCCTGCCATCTCCTCCGGAGAGGAAGCCAGGATATCCACCCGGTATGATCCCGGCGGCACATCGGCCACCCAGTTGCTGAAGTACATATGGGCGGATGACCCGATCAGTATCAGCCGCTCCACCTCGCCCCCGGCGGAGTCCTTGATCAAAGCCTGGGCCGAAAGCTGCATCTCTCCCTGATTCTGCCGCTCTGATTGGTTGATGGCCAGCACAGCAGTGATCATAGTCTTATCCCCGGATTTGACCGGGGTGGGGGTGGCATTTATGCTCTGCAGTGCGATTATCCTGGAATAATTCTCCCCCTCGGCTGCTTTCACCGCATAATTCTGGGCCGCATCCTTCACTGGAGTGGGCGGTGCAGCCTGATCCAGCCCGAAGGCGGCAGGCACCTCTCCCGTGGGGTCCCAACTCATGAACTCATCAACGCTGCGGCTCCAGTCTGCTTCACCGCCGCATGATGAACAGGCGGCATGGGCATTGGCGGCCGTGATAAAGAGAGCGGCCAGGAATGCCGAGATATAGAGCACGGTTAGTCCCTTCGTCTTTACTCCTCCTTTGGACAATCCCTCTTTCATATCCTGCCTGCGGTACTCTCTTTTTATTAGCCGCCCAGGACCTCTATCTGCAGAGCATCCTTGAAGCTTGCCGCTCCAAATATTGAAGAGGCCGCTATATCCATGCTGTAGATCCCCGGCGGGACATCAGCAGTCCAGTTGCCGGTGTATTGGCTGTCGGACTGCTTGATCAATGTCAGCTTTGCCACCTCACGACCGGCGGAGTCCTTGATCACGCCATTGGCCGAGAGCTGCATCTCGCCCTGATCCACATTCTCAGAGCTGTTGATGGCGAAGACAGCGGCGATCCTGGTGGTGGCCGTGGAGTTGACGCTGGCAGGGGTGGCGTTTATGCTCTGCAAGGCGATTTTGTTTGAGTCACCCTCTCCACTATTTTCAGCCGTCTCCGGGGCGCTTTCTGTTCTTTTCTCGAATTGGGATGTTTCTGCCCTGGCCGCCTTCGGCCCGAAAGCAATAGGCTCCTCGCTCATGGGTGTGCCGGAGATAAAGGCTTTTGCCGTCTCGCTCCAATCTGCCTCCCTGGCACAAGATGAACAGGCAGCATGTGCGCAGCAGGCCAGAACAAGAAATAAGGCCGGGATGGCCATAATTGTGAGCATATTTGAGTTATTCATATGATCTCCTCTTCTCCATCCGCTCTTTGGCTGAGCGAATATCCATATGCTTCTCTGCAGATTCGTATTCTATTTATATCATCCTGGTGGCCAATATATCTGGATCGGGCTGTCATGCAGCCGGGAGGAAGAATGGCAGGCGTCACGAGACCATTGCGAATCATAGCTCTGGCGGATCTTCACGACTGCCGGGCCATGCTGGATCGGCTGCAGGGAATTGATGCCGATCTCATAGCCTTTTGCGGAGACCTGCATAATGGCGGCAGCCGGGAGACGGCCCTTCCCGCCGCCCTCGCTCTGGCCAGAATGGGCCCTCCGGTTATCATAGTTCCCGGAAACATGGACCACAGAGATTTTGTGCCCCATCTCTGGAAGGAGGCAGGCCTCTTGATGCTGCA
>NOLC01000217.1 GCA_002256595.1 Methanosaeta sp. NSP1
GACTGGAAGCTATGAGGGCCATCATGAAATCAATGTGTTGAAGTTATGACTATTAAAATTTTCGGTAGCATGTAATATAAATATCCTCCTGCATAGAAATATATAAATAATCATAGTAATATTGATATCATCATAGGTATGGTAGTTATCATAGTAATCGATATACTCTGAGCCAGATTACTAAAACATAAGTAAAATATCTATTTTGATTTCGCCTCTTGAAACCCCTTATCACCTTCATTTTCCTTCCCGGTCATGGATCTTCATCAACCCGACCAGGCAGGCCACAGTAAAGTATCAAGGCGATAGAAGCCTGCATCGCGAACTGCCGGGTGCTGGATGATATGGTGAAGTGCCAGGCCAAGAACATGCCGATGGAAATAAATGCCATTCCCGCCAGCCTTTCCCTGCCCCCAACACAGTAAATTTTTTTAGTTCTATGAATTAAGAGAGATATTAGTCTTGGATCCAAGAAAGATCTTTACGGACCACCATATTAACAACTAAATCATAAATGCCACAAAAATAAGCTACCTAGAAATAAACTATTTATATCATAAAGTATTTCTTATATCTAAAATAGAATGGGGTAAATATGAGACAATTCTCGGTAAAGGTTCTGGACGATGCCGACAGGGAGTTCGTGGAGGTCCTTCGAGAGCTCAACATTCCCAGAAATGTGGCCAGCATGATCACCTATCTGGCCAATGTCGAAGAGGCCACATCAAGGGAGATTGAGATCGGCTCCAACCTGCGCCAGCCAGAGGTCAGCATTGCCATGCGCACCCTGCGCAATAATAACTGGGTTGAAGAGAGGGAGATCAAAAAAGATGGAAAAGGCAGGCCCATGAAGGTGTACAGGCTGACCATATCTCTGGAGCAGATCATAAAGCACTTTGAGGATGAGAAACGCCGGGAGTCGGCCAAGACCCTGGAGAGCATAGCCAAGCTTAAAGAGCTATCCAAAGGCATCAGCGAGGCTCCGGTTTGAATTGCAGAGATCAGACCGCCGGCTGCTCTAATAGATAAACGGGGGCCTGAGGAGAAATCCATCCTTTTATCAGGACCCTCTGCCGGGATCTTTGTCTATTTCTCCTCTTCGCCCCTGCCCCTCATGTCATCCAGATTCTCTTCCATGAGCTTCTTGCTTTTGATCTCTTCCTTTTTGTCACCCTTTCTCTCAGTATTTCTCTTCTTAAAATCAGCCAAGAACCTCACCAAATTCCCATTAGCATCAGAACTCTAATTAACCTTTCCCATAATCACAGCCTAATAGCCAAACAGACCCACTGGTCGTATATCCCCTTAGTATTGCGATTATCGATTACCTCGGCCCTCCAGCCAGCTTCCTCCAGCGCCCTCGCGATCAACTCCGCCTCTTTTTGAGTATAAACCGTGAATAAAACCCTTTCATCCGCCAGGCTGGCAGAGAGGAGAAGGATATCTCTCCATAAGGGCCAGTTGAAATCATCTATCAGCCCGACCATAAATCCCAGCACGGCCCGAAAAGATCTGGCGGGAAATATGGATGAGAGCAGCCTGGCATCCATCACCATGCTCCACTTTGGATCCAGCCCACCGGCCTTGAGGCCCTGGCAGACCTCGCAGCGATCCGAGTCCATGGTCAGAGGACGGCGTCCCAGCCGGAGCAGGGCCTGGGTGGCCATGCCGCTGCCGCCGCATATCTCCAGGAGGCGCCCTCCGTCCGGGAGCAGTGGCGGCAGCAGATGCATCAGCCGCTCTATTCTCTCCTCCACATAATGAGGTGCAGTCTGCAGCAGACAACTCTGGCAAAACAGCTCCCCCGCCAGAGAGAGGGATAGGTACTCATTTACGGCCAGGAGGAAATCCTCCTCGCTCACCTCCACCCTCCCTATGATCCTGGACTGCCACGCTGCCATCTCTTCCGGCAAGATCTTCCGGGTGGAGTACCTGTCAGTGAGCAGAAGCCAGATCTGCGCCGGCTCCTTCAGGTGCAGGGCCCATCCCAGTCCCGAGATCTCTATGCAGCCTTCTGCATCCAGACCCTCCTCTAGTATCTGCTCTGTGACCGGCAGGTACAGCAGATCCTGCCAGGACTCTTCCGCCAGAAAGACGCTTTCCCGATCATCCAGTTCCAGTATACGATTTAGCAGCACACATTGGGCCATGTCTTCTTCCGGATATCAATCTTCTTGCCGCCCCAATTTGCCGTGAGCAGTGCCGGAACAGATATATTATATTCCCGGCTAAATGGAGATGCTTGAAACTGAAAGATCTGCCCGGAGTGGGCTCAAGGCTCCGGGAGCGGCTGATTGAGCAATACGGGGATGAGGAGAAGGCCTTGCAGGCGGTATTGCAGGCGGATGTATCTGGCCTGGCCCTGGCTGTGAGCCAACGTCAGGCCCTCCTTTTAGTCCGGCATGCCCGATGCCAGAGATATGCTGCCCATCCGGAGCAGTTCCTGGCCACGGATGAGGCCGCCAGGGTGCAGGAAAAACTGATCGCCC
Source organism: Methanosaeta sp. NSP1 (assembly GCA_002256595.1). Taxonomy (GTDB): domain Archaea; phylum Halobacteriota; class Methanosarcinia; order Methanotrichales; family Methanotrichaceae; genus Methanothrix. The sequence continues at coordinate 2,490 of NOLC01000217.1, forward strand.
TGCTCTCAGGTTACGCTCATACCGATTTTGCCCGGCAGAAGATCATGACATTGTTTGCCAGCGGCTGCACCCAGATCATAGAGGAGAACCGCAGCCTGGCCATGGCCGCGGCGGCTGCAGCGGAGAAGATGAAAGGCCGAGGCCTGGAGGAGCTGCTTAAAAAAATCCGGCCCCTGAGAGAGAAGTCTGCTTCTCGGGTCAGGGAGAGGGCGGTGGCTGCTGCAACCCCGGAATGTTTTTCTGCTCTTAAGGCGCGGGGGCTGGACCGGCTGATAGACCTGCATCTGGCGGAGAGCTCTTCGGAGCTCATGGACCTGGCCAGAAGCTATAGCCACGTCTGCCTGGCTGATGGGCAGGACAGTCAGGCGGAGGTGGAGAGTGCAGAGTCCCTGGAGGAGTGGTATCTGGTCCCCGAGGCCGTGCTGGGCTTTTATAAGGAGAATATGGAAAGCCTTTTAGCGGCTGCCAGGACGGCAGAGATTCTGCGGGATGGTGGAGTGGCCGGCTTTTCCGGGTGGAATGAGCTGGAGGAGCTTTTAGCTCGGCTGGAAAAGGGAGGCGACCGGGAAGAAGAGAGGCTGAAGAGCCTGGGCGAGAGTCTGGCCCCTGTGGTGGAGAGAGCAGCCGCCTGGGCCAATGAGGAGCTGAAGGAGAGGATAGAGAAAAGCTCATTGACTTTGGGCGGAAGCGACCTGCTCCAGGCCATGAGCGCGGCAGATGGCGTGCGAGAGCTGCTCCAGGCCCAGATGAGAGGCGCTTTCAAAGAAGTCTTGAAAGAGGCTCTCATCCGTGCTGCGGCTGAGCTGGAGCTTGCAGGCTCTGAATCTGCCCGGCTGGAGGAGATCCTGGCCGGGGAGGCGGCCTATCCGCTGGAGATAGACCGGCAGGCATTGCACTCATTGCAGCAGGAGATCCGGTCCCGCAGGGAGGAGAGGGGTCTGAAAGCCAGGAGGGATCTGGCCAGAGCCCTGCAGGGCAAAAAGAAGGACGCATTCGCCCTGGTCCAGGCCCTGATGGAGTTTGATTTCAGCTTCGCTTTAGGCTGCTTTATAATTGAGAAAAATCTGGCCTTTGCCGAGTTCGTAGCTGTGCCCTGCCTCTATTTCACCCAGGGCCGCCATCTCTTCCTGACTGAGCCCGAGCCGGTGAGCTATGCTCTGGGCGATGCAGATCACCCGGAGGTGGTCTCTCTGCTCAGCGGCGTCAACTCGGGAGGCAAGACCACTCTGCTCGACCTCATAGCCCAGATAGTGATCCTGGCCCATATGGGCCTTCCCGTGCCCGCCCTCTCCTGCCGGCTATCCCTGGTGGAGGAGTTTTACTACTTCAGCAAGAGCAGGGGAACCCTATCTGCCGGCGCCTTCGAGACGGCCATGAAAAAGTTTGCTATTGTGGAAAACCAGAAGAAAAAGCTGGTCCTGGCCGATGAGCTGGAGTCCATAACCGAGCCTGGGGCCTCGGCCAGGATCATATCCTGCATCCTGGACGAGCTGAACCGTCGAGGCTCTATGGCCATATTCGTGAGCCACCTGGCCGGAGAGGTGCTACGATACGCCGAGACGGTGGTACGGGTGGACGGCATCGAGGCGGAGGGGCTGGATGAGAACAACAACCTGCGGCTGTCCCGCAGCCCACGGTACAATTGCCTGGCGCGCAGCACCCCGGAGCTGATCCTGGACCGGCTGGTTCGCTCTGCCAAGGGTCCGGAGCGCGAGTTTTATGCCCGGCTGCTCTCCAAGTTCAGATGATACTCTGATTGTCCCCCGGCAATCTCAGACCTGCAGAATGAGGTGATCCTTTTATACGCAGAAGCAGATTATATTGCATGGAAATCTGGCATATAGTCGTGATCTGCATTCTCATGCTCCCCCTCTTCTTGCTGGCCAACTACATAGTGGTCAAAAAGGCGGCCACAGAGCGGCGCCTGCGCGAGGAAAGGGTGGACAGGGCAGTGGCGGCGAGCGTGGCAGAGAGTTATGCTGACAAGAGCAAGCGCTTCCAGAGCTGGCCCAGGTACCGTCCGGCCAGAAAGAAGGGAAAGAATTGAATTGGAAGGGAGGGCCGCGGCAAGTTAGAGCCCGCAAGCTTTCGATCTGCTAAATTGGACTGAGGAGCGCAATGTAGACCCTGTTCTGCATCTGCGATTGTCTTAAATATTCTGAGAACTTTTTAAAGCCTCTTTGTATTTGGCCATATCTGTTTGCATTTGGAGCTGCGGATAGAACTCATTGATCCTGCAGACAGGCGCAGCGCCGGGGGGGCGGATCGCGGCGGCTGGAGCGCCAGAGGAGGTGGCGGTGGTGGAGGAGTGCCACACCGGGGATACCTGTGGGGCAGGATAGATGCCGGCGGGACAGCAGCAAGAACAGCGAGAGATAAAGCGGCAAAGGGAAGGAAGAGAGCAAAGCGG
>NOLC01000012.1 GCA_002256595.1 Methanosaeta sp. NSP1
CCTGGATCATTTCCCGGCCATACTTCAGCCAATCCAGGTCCTCTTCAAAGGGCTCCTCGCCCTGGACCGCCATATTATACCTCTGAAGAAGGAAATACGATTCTGTTGCGATGCCCACATTGATTGCATCTTTCGATAATTACCATTTGGCCCGGTGACCGGAAGGCTTCTCCCTCGCTATTTTCAGTGTCACAGGAACTCTCCTTCCCGCAATTCTTGCAGATAAAGGGAATCTTTGGCATTTTGAAATCTGACCTCCTACCTTGTCTCAATGCTCACTGCCTAGACTATTCAGGATTTCGGTGAACATGAGTCCAGAGAGGGGCGCAGACCAAGAGATAATCCTGGCCTTTTCACTCCCTCAGGCCTGCATTTTTGACACCAGGTCCAAATATCATGGCAGAGCAATCAAATAAAGCGAAGAGCATCTGTCAGCCAGGAAGGATCTCATGGACATCTTCATGCGAGCGGCCATAAACGAAGCGCTGGAGGGGCTCTCGGAGGGCGGAGTTCCCATCGGCGCCGTGCTTGTGGAGGGAGGCAGGATAATCGGAAGAGGCAGAAACAGGCGGGTACAGGACCGGGATCAACTCCTGCACGCAGAGATGGATTGCCTGCGCCACGCACGTTTAACTGGCGGCTACCATAATACTATCCTCTATTCCACCCTCATGCCCTGCTACCTCTGCGCCGGGGCCATGGTCCAGTTCGGGATAAAAAAGGTCGTGGTTGGCGAGGCCAGGAGCGCCCCTGCGGCCTTGGAGTTCATGCAGTCGCACGGCATAGAGGTGGTGGACCTCGACCTTCCTGAGTGCAAAGAGATGATGCAGCGTTATACATCCGAAAACAAGGAGTTATGGGAGCATTTTCTAAGCGAGCTGAACCCGGATCTGCTGCAGCCTGACAATTCCATCTCCCTGAGGCATGATTTGCGGCCGGGAGATGTGGGGTACATCACTTACCTGCATGGCATCCTTTACCCTCCGCAGCATGGCTGGGACCATACCTTCGACTCTTATGTGGCCATTCCTCTGGCCGAGTTTGCCAAGAGGAGCCGCCCCAATGAGCGAATCTGGATTGTGGAAAGCGACGGCAGGATTGGTGGATCTGTGGCCATCGTGGAATTCTCCCGGGAAGAGGCTCAACTGCGCTGGCTGCTCCTGCACCCTGATCTGAGGGGACGTGGAATAGGGCGGGATACTCCACGATCTTCCTCTGGACGGTTGACAGCCTTCCTGCGGCAGCCGGGCTCTATAAATCGGTGGGCTTCCAGGAGACGGAAAATGTGACTCATGAGCTTTGGGGAAGCCTGGTCACCGAGGTTAAGTATGAGCTGGCTCTGAAATAGGTCAACTGACTGAAGAGCATTTGGATGGCTGCATGTCAGATGGCTGATGGTAAAAAAAATGATTGCTAAAATCTTTAGCAATCAATTCCGTCGCATGGGGGTATCATCTTTTCCGGGACGGGATTCTCATGGAACTTTATGAGCTTCTCCGCCTCGAATACTCCTGAGAACATCTCATGAGCTTTGATATCCTTATAGAAGATCTTATGCCAGGCGGCATCGGTTCCCCAGGTACCATTGAAGCTATTCTTGGTGTCCATGCCTATGACATGAGCCGGATTATTGCCCATGAGCTGCGCTACCTTTTCTGAATCCCTTCCCGCATCCTTGAGGGCTCTGATCAGCTCTTCAGGAGTCATGGTGGGATTGGACACGGCCATATACTTGGAATATTCCTCGGGATAGTACAATGCCAAGAGCTGCAGATAATCCTGGTTCACAGGGTCCATTGGCCTCTTTCTGGTAGTAGGTGCGGTAGAGACAAAGAATGCAGTCTGATCCTTCTCCATCTCATAGACCGCAAAATTCTCATCTATGGTTGCCCCAATGCCTCCATAAAACTCCTTGGATTGCATGTGCTTGGCGCCGACCAGCGGAGTATCGCCAGCATATGTGAGCTTGGTGGACTCATACAAATTAAGCTGGGATTTGTCCCCGCCGTTAACTGAAGAGATATTTCTGAAACCAAAGGAGGATTGGCCAGTGCAATAGAGCAAGATAGCAATAGGGCTAATGCCGTTGCTATTACTACTCCCTTCATTTCAATTCACCCCTTTTTTGATAGATTAACAAAAGAATTTGCCTTGAAGAGATATAAACATATCGAATACAGTGACCAGCGCATATCATCCTAATATTCAATAGAATGATAGTAGTAATAATAGTCTTATTAATATCGAAAATAAAGAAAATTTACTTAAATTATTAATATATCAATTAAAGCAAAATCTAGATCGCTCATATTCAAAAAATAGATTAACGACTTATCTGTTATCGCTTTGCATAAAGCAGCAAATGAATTCAAGTACTGAGAATGACCATAAAGACGATTGTGATCCTTATGGCTAATGGCCCCAATCATATCAGAAGTCCGTCCACGCTATCTAAGCCTGCCAATCGCCTCATCTCCGAGAAGAGCCTCTACTTGCGGCAGCACGCCCACAATCCCGTGGACTGGTACCCCTGGGGAGAGGAAGCCTTCCAGGCCGCAACCAGAGAAGACAGGCCGGTCTTCCTCTCCATAGGCTATTCCACCTGCCACTGGTGCCATGTCATGGCCCGTGAGTCCTTCATGGATCAGGAGGTGGCAGACCTCATGAACCGTACATTCATTTGCATCAAGGTTGACAGAGAGGAGAGGCCCGATATAGACCAGATCTACATGAAGGCAGCCCTGGCCATGACCGGCCGGGGAGGCTGGCCGCTTTCCATAATCATGACTGCCGACAAGAAGCCCTTCTTTGCCGCGACCTATATCCCTAAAAGAGGGAGCTTGGGACAGGCGGGGATGATGGAGATCATTCCCAAGATAGGAGAGCTATGGCAGGTGAGCCGAGATGAGCTGCTTGGCTCGGCTGACCAGATCCTGGATCATTTAAAGCGAGGCCGGGTTCAGCCATCCCCGCAAGATGGAGCTGTAGATGATAAAGCTGTAGATGAATCTCTCCTAAAGAAGGGCTATGATGCCCTGGCCTCTGTATACGATCCCCAAAACGGCGGCTTTGGCGGTGCACCCAAGTTTCCCTCACCACACAACCTACTATTCCTTCTGCGTTACTGGAAGAGGAGCAAAGATGCTTTTGCCTTGCAGATGGTGGAAGATACACTGCAGGCCATGCGCATGGGCGGAATCTTCGATCACCTGGGAGGAGGATTTCACAGATACTCAACGGACGGAGGGTGGCGCGTTCCCCATTTTGAGAAGATGCTCTATGACCAGGCTATGATGGCCATGGCCTATACTGAGGCCTACCAGGCCACGGGAAAGGAAGAGTATTCCAGGACAGTCCGTGAGGTTCTGGAATATGTGCTCCGGGATATGACCTCATCCGAAGGGGGCTTTTTTTCGGCAGAGGATGCCGACAGTGAGGGAGAAGAGGGAGCATACTATCTTTGGAGGGCTGAAGAGCTAAAGGAGGTGCTTGACAGAGAGGAGTTCAGTCTCCTGATCAGGCTCTTCGATATTTATGAGAGCGGCAACTTCGAGGACGGCAGGAATATTCTCATAGCCAGATCCACTTTCAAGGACGCGGCATCGGTGCTCGGGATCAGCGAAATTCTGCCGCCAGGGCGGCCGATTTCATATTGGATAATATGAGAACTGAAAAAGGCAGGCTGCTTCATAGCTACCGGGAGGGAGCAGCAATATCTGGCTGCCTGGATGATTATGCCTTTTTAATCTGGGGGTTGATAGATCTTTATGAGACGGTATTCGAGGTCAAATACCTGCGTGCCTCTGTTGAGCTGACCCGGACCATGATAGAGCATTTCTGGGATAAGGGGCAAGGCGGTCTATTCTTCTCTTCCGATGATGCAAC
>NOLC01000061.1 GCA_002256595.1 Methanosaeta sp. NSP1
ACTCCTCATAGCCGATTTTGTCATAGAGCTCGCGGGTCTTCCTGGCCAGGACCCGGGCCGGGCCGCTGCCCATGGCAAAGAACTTGTCCGCCTTGACCTGCCACATGGCGCACTGAGAGGCCATGCAGGATATGGCGGGATGGTCGGTGGCCACCTGGACGCCGGGCAGGAGGATGCCGCCCACCTCAAAGGGCGTGAGCTGGATCTCGGCCAGATCGGCCAGACACAGGCGGGAGAGGTAGACGCCTGCGCCATAGCCGCCTTTAGCTTTAACCCCTGCATCAGCTACGATCGTACCATTTTCCAGTTCGTGGACCTCGATTTGCAGCTCATCGGCATAGTCGAGCATCTCCTCGAAGACCTCGAATCCCATCTCATTGATTCCCATCAAGCCGGATCACCTTTCAGAGGCATGATGCAGGCGGCCATAAAAGTCTATCGACGGATTTTGCAGCCGGCGCGATTATACCGGGCAGCGGGCACTGCATCCGCCTGTCTTTCTGGAGGGCTTCAGCGGGCAGGAGCCGCTTTGGGAGCAGTTCTCCTGGGAATTATTGTCCTTGCAGGAGGTGCCGGGAGTACAGACGCAGTTCTCGCCGCAGTTGCCGGTGCAGTTTTCTCCCACCGGGCAGGCTCCGCTCTTCTCTGAAAGAAAAGAGGGAGCGGAAAATGAGGTCAACGCCAATGCTGCAATGGCCAGGGCCAGGAGCAGCGCCACTAATAGAGTTCGGTTCATCTTCAATCCTCGATTTGGCTTGTATTAGCCTTGCAAATCGGGATATCTGCGCTGCTGCTATTTATAGCCATAACTGTAAAGGAATTCGGCCTTAGGAATCGATTCAAATCTCTCCAAAGTGAATGGGCCGGAACAGTGGAAAGGCAAGGACGGACACCTGAATCGAGAACGAGCTATTTCGACCTTTCCATCCTTTCCAGAATTCTCTTCAGCTCATCTATTTTCACCGGCTTGCTGATGTAATCATCCATTCCCGCCGCCAGACACTGCTCCCGGTCTCCTTTCATGGCATAGGCGGTCATGGCTATGATCCTGGGCTGGCTTGCCGACGGCAGCCTGGTGCGGATGAATCTTGCCGCTTCCAGCCCATCCATCTCCGGCATCTGGATGTCCATGAGTATGACATCATAGGCCTTCTGCTCCAGGCTGCTCAGCACCTCCAGGCCGTTGGCAGCCAGATCCGCCCTGTACCCCAGATGCTTGAGCATGGCCATCGCCACCTTCTGGTTGACCGGATTGTCCTCCGCTAAAAGAATGCTGCAGTCGGAGCATGGCATAGCAGGCGGATGATCCTGCATCTCGGCGGCAGTGAATCCCTCTTTATGCCCCAAGATGAGAATCAAAGCTCCGGCAAGCTGCTCGCCCCGGATAGGCTTGGTTAAAAAGGCCTTGACCCTATGGGCAGGGAACCTGGCCTTGTCTCCCAGAAAGCCCGCTTCTATTATGGGCAATGCCTGCAGATCCGGCCGGTTCAAGCTCTCCTCCAGGATCTGCAACCCCTGGATATCAGCGTCAGCTATTGCCACATCGAATCTGCTCTCTTCCAGCCTTCCTGCCGCCTCAGAGCCCGTGGCTGCCTCTTCCCAGATCAGGCCAAATGATCTGAGATGGCCGGCCAGCATTCTGCGGCTGGCCTCCTTGCCCGAGATTATCAGCGCCCTCTTTCCTGCCAGGCAGGAATAATCCGGCCGGGCGGCAGAGGGTAGAGCTTCTGCTGGCGCAGGATGGCCCTCATCGGGCATGGCTGCAATGGTGAAATGAAATTTAGAGCCTGCGCCCTTCCGGCTTTCCGCCCAGATCCGGCCCCCCATGAGACCTACCAGCTTGCTGCTTATGGCCAGTCCCAGGCCGGTCCCGTCATAACGGCGGGCCAGAGAGGTATCTACCTGGCTGAAGGGCAGGAAGAGCCGGGACATGCGATCCTCCGGTATGCCAATTCCCGTATCCATAACCACAAAATGATAGGCGTTGTCTTCTAAATCAAATCTGACCGATACCGTGACCTCCCCGGATTCGGTGAATTTAATGGCATTGCTGAGCAGGTTGACCAGGATCTGCCCCAGCCGCCTGCCGTCGCCTGATATCTGCCTCGGCAGATCATCGGCCAGGATATAGGCCAGTTCCAGGCGCCTCTCCGCCGCCTTTGGGGCAACCTGCTGCAAGGAAGCCTCTATAGTCTCCTGCAGATCCACCGGCCCCACCAAAATATCCATCTTCCTGGCCTCTATCTTGGAGAAGTCCAGTATCTCATTGATTATGGCCAGCAAGGAAAGGCCGCTGCTGCGAATGGTGCTGACATAATCTCTCTTGACCGGGTCAAGTCCGCTCTCCAGCAGCAGATCGGTCATGCCTATTACCGCATTAAGAGGGGTTCTCATCTCATGGCTGACATTGGCTGTGAACTCGGCCTTGGCCCGGGCCGATGCCTCTGCTGCATCTTTGGCATGGAGCAGCTCCTCCTCCATCCGCTTCTGATTGGTGATGTCTATGCAGACGCCGAGAGCGGCATAAATGCCACCGGATTCATTCAGCAGAGGGTAGATGGAGTACATGGCCGGAAAACTCTCCTGGCCTTTTCGCATCAGAGTTCTAAAGCCAGAGAGCCTGGTCTCCGTTCTCATCTGAAAAAGGACTTCATCCAGCTTATCGCGATCCTCGGGAGAGAGCAGCATTGAGACTGGCCTTCCCATGGCCTCAGCTCGCCGGTATCCGAAGATCTTCTCCGCACCTGGTGAGAACTCCAGGATGAGGGGGTCGGAGCCCCTGACTTCGACGATGACAAATGCCACATTCTCTGCCGCCTCAAATATAGCCCTGAGATGCAGCTCCCTCTCCTGCAATGCCTTTTCTGCCTTCTCTCTCTCAGCCAGTTCCCTTTCCAGATCGGCTGTCTTCTCCCGGATCATCTGGCTTAGAAAGTCCTGTCTGCTGGCAGCCAGATAGAACAGGCTGACCAGGAGCCCTATGATGATCAGGCCTGCCATCTGAGCTATTCGCAGAGGCACCTGCACTGATCCGGCCCATCCTCGGCTCGGGACACCCGCCAGCTCCCAGTAGCTGTCGGGGAGCAGTACTCTGTGGACCTCCGGATCGGACTGGAATACCTTATCCTCTCCGAAGAACACCTGACCTCGGCTGTCCCTCAGGGCCAGATTCAGGCCACCTGAGGTGGCGTTCAATCCCGCCGATTGCAGCACTGTTCGGGCCTCTATGGTCATGGACACTATTCCCCAGAAGCTGCCATTGTCAAGCACTGCTCTTCTGGCTACCATCCCCAGGCCTCCCCGTCTCATCTCATGTGGAGGAGTTATAACCAGGCGTCCTGTCTTTATGGCCTTCTCCACATCCGCTCTGAAGGCGGGGGAGAGATCGCGAAAAAGGCTTTGCCCTATCATGCCCTGCTGTGCATCGGCTGGATAGATGTGCTCAAAGATGCCGTCAGGGGCTATGGCCATATTGATAATGCCGCTGCCGTCAGAGTAGATATGACGGGCAAAGGTGGCGAACCTCTGGCCCAGAAGGTTGGGAGGAGATCCCATCTCTGCCTGGACGAAGGCATGCAGCCCTTCCAGCTTATCCAGGCGCAAGTAGATGCTTGTGGACAGAGAATTGCCGTCCGAATCGAGACGCTCAGCAACCCGCGCCTTCTCATCAATAATGAGCTGGGACTGATACCACAGCCCCGCCTGCCACCAGATCAGCAATAATATAGCCGCAATCAGAGCCGTCTGAATCTGGATCTTACTCATTGGCACCTATTTTGCCGGGGTTTGATAAACTATTTCCGCTCAAGATTCAATGGCAGGGTGAATGTGGCCTGAGGAGCAGACTTATAGCCGGCTTATAGACGGAATGGATACCTGCATGCTGAAGGAGCCCCTGATGGTCAGGAGGCTGCAGCCCACAGACCTAAAGGCTGCCCTGGATATAGATCGGGAGGTGTTGGGAGGATACGATCCCGCCATCTTCAGCGCCTTCTGCCAGTACCACTCGACCAGCACCCTGGTTGCGGAGGTGGGCGGAAGGATTGCCGGCTTTGTGCTGGGATTCAAGCACACTCCCTTCGAGGGCAGGATCTTCTGGCTGGCGGTCCGTCCCAGCTTTCAAGGCCTGGGTGTGGGTCTGCGGCTGATGCTGGAGGTCTTGAGGGCTTTTCGGCAGATGGGAGCTCTGAGCGCCACGCTGGAGGTGCGGGTGAGCAACAAAAAGGCCCATTCGCTCTATGCCGCGCTGGGATTTCGCATGATCGGCGTCTGTCCGGCCTACTACTCAGACGGGGAGGCGGCCATCATCATGAGGCTGCGGCTGTAGGAAGGATCAAATAAGAGCATGCAATTGCCTGTCACTCCACGCCCCGAGCAGTGAGGCGGAAGTCTGCTGTCGTCCCTTCCGGCGCGGAGCGGTGCTTGACCAGCCTGGCCCGGCGCAGTCCCTCGCCTCTCTTCTCCAGAAGGATTATGGCCTTGCACATGTGCTCGAGGCCTTTGCCTCCCAGCGGCCGGAGGATTTTGCTCTCTATGTCTGTATAGACCTGGTTGGTTATGACAACAGGAATCCTGTGCCTTCGGGCCATCTCCTGCAGCTCGGAGAGCTGCAGGTTCAGGGTGCGGCGGATGGTGCGGTTGTCCTCCGCCTCCAGCAAGACCCGGTAGAGGGATGTGGCAGAGTCGAGTATCACCAGTCCCAGGTCCCTGCCGGCGATGCGGGAGGACTCTCGAATTGCTATGGCCTGCTGCTCCAGGCTCATTGGCTCGAAGACCATGATTTTCTTGGCCATCTCCTCTGCGCCGGGTCCGGCGATCTGCTTGAACCTCTCCCCGGAGAAGCCTTCCGTATCTATGAAGATGACCCTCAGGCCCCGAGAGACAGCCTGCACCGCCAGCTGCATGGCGATGTTGCTCTTTCCCGTGCCCGACTCACCGTAGATCTGGGTGATTATGCCCGCCTCAAATCCTCCACCCAATAAGAGATCGATGGCATTGCAGCCGCAAGGCAAGCAGTCGAGCATAAGATATCAGACGCCTATATTCTTCATCTCATATGAGTGAAGCTGTCCACCCGATCCATGAGGCGGTCCATGGCCTCCCTCTCCCTGAGACCGCCGCAGCGGTCTATGATCCTCTGCATCTTCATCAGCTCCTCGAAATAGGAATCGGTACGAAGAGCCAAATATCTGGTGGCGGCCACCGACGCCTCGATGACCAGGTTTGCCCCCCGGTTGATGGCCCGAAAGTCCCGTCTTATCACCTCTCCCTTGATGGGCTTTAAATCGCCTATGATGATATCCGAAGCAAAAGCCTGGCACTCAAAAAGCCCCCAGGCCTCGGCATCTTTGAGCACAGGCAGATCCTCGCGGCGGGTGAAATACTTGGGAGAGAGATCCTCCAGAGCCGTCTCGGCAAAGATCCAGGCATCATGGGTGATGTTGGCCACAAACCAGCCTTTGGCCAGCACGTTTTCGTAGGTGTGAGTTCCCAGGAAGAGCCGGACATAAAGCCGGTTTTCGCTCCTGATTATGCCTATAGGGGCGGCATTGATCCTGCCGTTTGCTTCCGTGGTGGCAATCACCTCATTTATGCCGTCCAGAATTCCCAGCTCGTCCAGAGCCTCATTTCCATAGAGCATTTTCAAAACCTCAGGCCTCTTAGCAGGGCGATAAATAAAGATGCCGCAATCAGATCCGCCGTGGAGCCGGGATTGATGTCCCTCTCCAACAGATCCTTGTCCAAGAGCGAGGCTTGCCTTAGGGTAGGATCCCTAAGGGCTTTCCTGGCCAGACGGGAGACCTCGCAGGCAGCCTCCATTCCGAACTTGGCCTGGACCAGGCTGTCGGGAACCTCCGCCAGAGCCTCCAGATAGGTCCTGACCACTCCATCGTTCAAGCCCTTCTCCTCGATCAGAGCTGACAGCCTCTCTGAGAGGCTAAAAGAGCGCTGATAATAGGTGGACCACTCACGGGCAATTAGATCATGGCCGGCAGACAGCCTCATCAGATCCAGCAGGCTCTTTTCCTCCTCTTGCAGCCTCTCCTCCCAATTTCTGTCGCTGAGGGAAAAGCTTTCCACATCCACGACTCTGGCTCCAGCCAGAGAGAAAGCCCGATAAAAGGCCAGGGCATCCTCCGGACTGCTACCGTCCAGGACGCTTTTCAGCTCCTCCTGCAATTCTGCCGGCCTGCCTGCCGCCACAGCCAGGGGGACCATAAGCACCAGAGAGCCGAAATGGGTGTTGCTGGACAGATTCCATGTCTGCCATGCCGCTACTCCCTCCAGAATCAGAGATCCGAGGCCTGCCCCACCCTCTGCCGCCTTGCGAAAGATGGGATAAGCCGAGACGGCACTGGTCAGAAAGTGATTAAAGCCGATATCGGAGAAATCGTGACCACGATCCACATTGCCCGGCTTGGGACTGGAGGATAGTTCAAAGAGCATGGCCAGCAGAGCGCACTGTGCCACCCGGTCAGGACCTGGTTTATAGCTCATGATTTCAGGAGAATTGGCGAAGAAGGTCTTCCGCCAGCTTCTTTTTCAGCTCCATATACTCCTTATCCGAGAGGCCTATCTTCTGCATGGCGGCTTCACGCAGGTAGCACATCTTGCTGGCTTTGCAGCACCAAACCAGGCTTCCAAAGCAGGTCCCCTCCCCTTTTTCCAGAGGAGTTCCCCTGGCCAAAGCCAGCTTTCTGTTTACAAACTCCTCTGCAGTCATGCCCGCCCTCTTCAGAGCCCCCAGAACGGCACAGTGCTTTACCGGCGGGCAGCAGAAGGCCAGGCCTCGCAGATCACCTCCGGCGCAGATATGCTTGGGCGCATTGCCCCAGCCGCTGAGGGAATCATATTCCCGCACCGCAGAGGAGAGCCACTGAGCAAACTCCGGATCCGCCCCCCGCATAGATACCACATCCGCTCCCATGGCCAGGAGCATCCTGGCATCCTCAAATTCGCCGATATCTGCGAGAGCCATCACCATCGGCCCCCTGCAGTCCCTGGCCTTCTTTACCATCTTCGGCCCGGCCCCATTAAGGCCTCTTAAATCAAGGTGAATTATATCCAGCTCGCTCTCCAGCAGCTTTTCCATCAATTCATTGGAGAGGTCCTCCGGCCTGATGCGAAGAGACAGGGTGACACCGCAGCGCTTCAGGCGGGGGATGAGCTCCAGCAGGCGGATGGGATCTCGAATCTTGGACAGCCTCAAATCGAGCAGACAGAGGTTATGGCTGGCCAGCTTGGCCGCCTCCAGCAGCGGCTCATCTCGCGAGCAGGTGGTGCACAGGCCCAATGCGCTGGTTTTTAAATTGGCTCTCTCGCTCCCGCTGTAGCTCTCTATGCTCTCCTGCATCTCCTGCAGGGAGACATCATCCAGATCAAATCCGTCCAGCAAAAGAAGTCCGGCAGCAACGCCGGTCTCAGGATGGTTATGCGAAGAAATAATGGCAATGGGATTGGCGATATGCAGATATCCTACTTCAAGCATCGCCCTATTGCTCTGCATCTTGAAGATATCAGCCTTTCGCTGCTGATGCGACCTCTGGATATATCAAATTTTTCGGCAAGACCATGAGGATAAGAAAAGCATACCCTGCAAAGCCAGGTGTTGATCCTGAAATGAAAATAGGATCTCTGAAATTCGATCACCTGAATAGCTATTAATATCAAGCGATTGAGCAGTTCTATATGAAAAATTTCATATACAGGCAGAAGCTGAGGAAGGCTTTGATCATCTTCTCATTTGTGCTATTGCCGGCAACATTTGCTTATATATCCTGTCCTATAATAATTGGAGGTGCATCAGAAGGGATTGCTTCCGGTGGCCTGATAGTCTTTGTCCTCATCTTCATAAGCTCACTGTTCTTGGGGAGGCTCTGGTGCGGCTGGCTCTGCCCTGGAGGCGGACTGCAGGAGATTTACTTCCAGATAAACAATAAACAGGTTAAGGCAGGAAGGCTGAACTGGTTTAAATATCTCGTATTCATGGCCATCATTTTAGTGCCCCTCATCTCCGCAATACACTCCGCAGGAGGAATAAAATCTATAGACCTGTTTTATGGCACTGAGGACGGAATCTCCATAGCCAAAGCCGGTGCATACACCATATTCTTTGTCCAGATAGCTTTTTTCACCATATTTGCCTTGCTGGCGGGAAAGCGCGGCTTCTGTCATTATTTCTGTCCCATAGCAGTGATAATGATCCTGGGAAGAAAGATGCGAAATATGCTGGCCTGGCCGGCGCTTCACCTCTCCGCGGAAAAGGATCGGTGTTCAGACTGCATGAGATGCTCAAAGAACTGCCCCATGAGCCTTGATGTGAATATTATGGTCCGGCAGGAGAGCATGGAAGATTCTGAGTGCATACTCTGCGGCTGCTGCGTGGATGTCTGCCCAAAAAGAGCCATCCGATATGCGTTGGTTGGGTAAGACACCATAACTGAAATCATTTTTTATCTCTTCACCAGGGTAGATGAAATCCCGGAACCTTCCATCCGCTTATGCCGCCCCCCTCTTCCTGGCCCAGGATGTCCTCCCTTTTCCCTGACGCAGTGATCCTGCCCCCCACCAGCACCGCCACCCTATCAGCTAACCTGCGGCACTGGGCCATATTGTGAGTGGCCACAATCACAGCCGTCCTCCCCCCGGCCAGACCCTGCAGGAGGCTGTCTATGGCCGATGCGCTCCTGGGGTCCAGGTTTGCCGTGGGCTCATCCAGGAGCAGCAGCTCCGGCTCCAGGACAATCGCTCTGGCCAGCGCTATTCTCTGCATCTCTCCCCCGGAGAGGGTATTGGCATCGCGGCCCTCATATCCGGAAAGGCCCACAGACTGCAATGCCCTCCTGGCTTTCTCTTCTCTCTGCTTTGCCTCTTCCTTTCCCCTGACCAAAAGCCCAAAGGATACATTCTCCAGGACGGTGGACTTGAACATGACCGGCTTTTGAAAGACCATGGCCATACGCCGGCGTGCCGCTATCCTCTCCTTCTCCGGCCAGCCCGAGACCTCCCGGCCTTCCAGGAGAATCGAGCCCTGGCCGGGCTCCTCCAGGAGATCTATCAGACGCAGCAAGGTGGTCTTTCCCGAGCCGGTGGGACCTATCAGCCCCAGGATCTCTCCCTTCTCGACACTGAGGTTGATGCCCCTGAGGATCTCAGCCTGGCCATAACTTTTTCCAAGATTTCGGACCTCGAGAAAAGCCATATGCTCATCTTCCCTGGAAGCGGCTGAGCGAGAGATTGAGGATCATGGATATGCCTATCAGTATGATCCCCAGAGCCATGGACATCTCCAGATTGCCCATAGAGGTCTGCAGGGCAATGGATGTGGTCAGGACCCGGGTGTAATCCCGGATATTCCCTCCGATCATCATGGCCACGCCCACCTCGGAAAGGGCCCGGCCAAAGCCGATCAGTACCGCAGCTATCACTGCAAACCTGGCCTCTTTTATTATCGCCCTGATCAACTGGCTCTCATCCGCCCCCAGAGATACGGCAGTATCTCTGATCTGGGGGCTGACTCCCTTCAGGGCGGAGATGGTCAGGCCGATAAGGATGGGCGAGACCAGAATCATCTGACCTATGACCATGCCGGTGGGGGTGTATAAAAGCTCAAGATTGCCCAGAGGGCCAGACCGGGAAAGGATGAGAAAGACCAGGAGGCCCACAGTCACTGTGGGCAGGCCGTAGAGGGTCTGAATCAGGTTTACCAGGGCCTTCTTTCCCCGGAACTCCCTTAGCTCGATCAGAGCGCCCAGGGGAATGCCAATGGCTGCCGCTACAAAGACGGCGCTAAAAGAGATAAAAAGAGATCTGGCTGTGATTTCCAAGACCTCGGGGTTAAGAGTTGCAATGAGCTCTATCGCCCTCAATACCCCATTCCAGATCTCCTCCAACTATTCCTCCTTTCAGGCCTCGGCACAGCCGGCCTGGGTGGGCACAACGCATTCCTCGGCTGAGCAGCCCATTACGTCGCAGCTATCCTCTCCCTTGAAGAAGAGCGGCTTTCCGTACTGCTCCTGGCCATATGTGCCTATGATCTCCTGGCACTCCGCAGAGACCAGATAGTCTATGAAATCATTGGCAAGCCGGCAGTTGACGCCAGGATGCTTCTCAGGATTGATGGCTATGGCGGAATAGACATTGAGCAGCTCGTCCCCGCCCTCGATCAGGGGAACCAGGGTCAGATTGCCCTTGTAGGCCATGAAGGTGGACATATCGGTGAGGGTGTAAGCCGACTTTTCATTAGCCATGATCAATGTTGCACCCATGGGGCTTCCTGCATCCACATACCAGGGTCCGGATGTATTTACCTCGGAGTAGTTATATCCAGCCGCCTTCCAGAGGGACTGCTCTTTGGAATGAGTTCCCGACTGATCGCCTCTGGTGATGAACTTGACCTGATCGGGTTCGGTGAGCCCATTCTCCATTATGCTCTGAAATGCCTCTGAGGCATTCAATCCCTTGATTTTAGCCGGGTCGTCCGCGGGTCCCACGATGTAGAAGTAGTTGTAGGCGAAGCACCGCCTCTCCAGACCGTCTCCATCCTGAATGAACTTCACCTCTCGGGCCTTATCATGGACTATGAGCAGATCCACGTCTCCCTTCTGTCCCGCTGCGATAGCGATTCCAGTGCCGCCATGAGAAGGAATCTGGACTGTGGCGCCATTCTCCTCCGTAAATTTATCCACAATAGTCTCCAGGAGGCCGGTATCATAGAGGCTGCTGGTGGTGGCGATCTTCAGCCGACCTTCGTCCGCTGAAGAGAGAGCGGCACCAGTCACGACCAGTGCCATTAAAAGCATTGATATCTTTAAAGTTCTCTGCATATGCGATCCCTTTTAAAGCATATTCGCTATCCATAAAAAGCTTATGTTAGCGTATCAGATCAACAGAAAGGGGAAAGCTTTTTCTCTCTTCCTATCCCCCTCCAGAAGAGAATGAACAGTGGGTCTTCGATTCTTATAACCGGTGGGGCGGGATTTATCGGCAGCCATCTGCTGGAGAGGCTGCTGCAGGAGCATGATGTAACCGTTCTGGACAACTTTTCCTCCGGAAAGAGAGAGAACCTGGCAGGGTGCATGGGAAAAGCCAATTTCCGTCTTATGCAAGCCGATCTTCTGGATCCTAAGGGTCTGGATGAAGCCGTGGCAGGGAAAGATATGGTGTTCCATCTGGCTGCCAATCCCGATGTCAGGCTGGGAGCCACAAACTCAAGCGTTCATCTGAGGCAGAATGTCATCGCCACCCACAATCTGCTGGAGGCCATGAGAGAAGCCGGGGTGAAGAAGATAGCTTTCACCTCCACATCCACAGTTTACGGGGAGGCGAAGAAGATCCCCACTCCGGAGGATTACGGTCCGCTGCTGCCAATATCCCTCTACGGCGCCTCCAAGCTGGCCTGCGAGGCGCTCATCTCCTCGTACTGCCATACCTTCGATATGCAGTCCTGGATCTACCGCTTTGCCAATATCGTGGGGGAGCGGGGAAGCCATGGGGTGCTGGTTGATTTCATCAGAAAGCTGCGGCAGAATCCTGCTGAGCTGGAGATCCTGGGCTCCGGCAGGCAGAAGAAGTCCTATCTGGAAGTAAAGGACTGCGTACAGGCCATGCTCCTATGTCTGGACTGCTCGGATGAGCGGGTGAATGTCTTTAACATCGGCTCGGAGGATTCTATAGACGTGACGGAAATAGCTGATATCGTCGTCAGCCAGATGGGACTGAAGGATGTCGGCTACCGATACACTGGAGGCGAAGAGGGCCGGGGCTGGAAGGGTGATGTCAGGTCCATGCTCCTCTCTCTGGAGAAGATCAAGAGTCTGGGCTGGAGGCCTAAGTGGGGCTCATCCCAGGCCATCCGGTCGGCGGTGCAGGCTCTGCTCAGAGACAAATCGGCTTGATCCTCGATTCTGATGATTTAAGCATTCTTTGGGATAGGAAAGTCGAACCTGGGATCTCATCCCTTGCACTAAGCAAATATTTTGTACAGGATAATATTATCCGATCTTCTCGACCAAAACAAGCCGTAGACGCAAGGCCGAATTGCAGCTATGGCAAGGGCAAAATGCTGGCTAAGAAGCCCGAATTGTAAACAGTATCTCTCTATCGACGATCATGGCAATTGGTGCT
>NOLC01000058.1:0-7256 GCA_002256595.1 Methanosaeta sp. NSP1
GTGAATGCTTTTGCCTTCGGCAACAGCAGATCGGACAACGCCCAGTGCCGTGCCCCAGCCCACACAGGCCAGCCTCCCGGCATTGCAGTGGGTGAGCACATTGTCCCCGTCCTGAAGCAGCCTGGCTCCGAACCTTCCCAGGAGCTGGTTGATCCGAATATCCTCCGCCGCAATCTCCTCCGCCTCGGCGAGAGACATCTCCCTGATCTCCTCTTCACCCACGCATGAGGCGGCAGCTCTCATGGCCCGATCCACTCCCCAGGAGAGGTTGACCGCCGTGGGCCGGGAGGACCTGATCATCTCTGCCGCCGTCTCCAGCTCGGCCATCATCTCCGCAGCGTTTGACGCCCTGCACAGCCGCGCAGCCAGGGCTATGCCATAGGCGCCGGCAGCGCCCAGAGCCGGAGCGCCCCGCACCCGCAGGGACCTGATGGCCTCCACCAACTGCCTGATGCTATTGATTTTTATGGGCAGCAGCTCCTGGGGCAGAAGGGTCTGATCTATCAGCCACAGGCCATCATCCCACCAGATGGTCCTTGATTGGCAATGGCTCACGAAACAATCACCACAACAGATAGAGGAATGCGCCGGCATTATTAATTTTCGCCTGCACATCCTGAAGAGAGCTTTTTATAGTTAGAGATCACTAAGAACATAATTATTTAAAGGGTTAGTACTCGCTATTTAATTGGGATATCTCGCCTGCCGAATCTGTAATCCTCCGGGGAGGGAAAGGGGATATCATCGCCATACAATGCTGGAATTTGGAGACTGCAATTTGTGTCTGCCGTGGAGAATAGTACTGGCTTATCCCCTGCATTCTGCCTGGGATCCTGCCTGATTGTGCTGACGGTCCTCTGGACCATGCCAGCTTTGGCTGATGATGAGAGTCCCATCATTCTCCTGCTTTTTTCCTACTCCTCTGACCATCCCTGGGTAGAGGAGGAAAAGGAAGCTTTCATGCAGAATTTTCGCCTGGAGAGCCCCGACGCGCCCCCACCCAGAGTAGAGTACATGGACTGCCGGAGCTGGCCGGATGGGGATTATGAAAGGCGCCTTTTAGATCTTTATAGCTACAAATATTCCCGGCAGAGGCTGAACCGCTCCATTGACCTGGTCATAGCCTTTGACATCCCGGCCGGCACCCTGGCCCTGGCCAACAGGAAGGAATTGTTTCCAGATGCATATCTCATCCTGGCCGGGATGATGAGACCAGGAAACAACACAACCGGCAGCAACTACAGCCTTGAGAGGACCGGCTTCATACAGCAGAGAGCTGATCCATACGCCAGCCTGCAGGCCATGCATAATCTTCATCCCCAGGCCGGAGAGCTTCTGGTGCTGCTGGATGGCACTCCCGAGGGCCGGGCTCTGGCAGACGACCTGGATGATATCGCTTCTGAATTCAATGGCCAGTTCAATCTGACCCTGGCAGAGATCTCGCCAGGAAGAGATATAGGCAGCATAAGCCGGATGACATTCCCGTCTGTTTCTGAAGAGAGAGACCTTCTCATCCTCTGCGGCCTGTTCGGCTGGGAGGGAGACGATTTTCCGGCCAATTGCAGCCAGATGGGCAGGATCATCAATCCCAAGTCCCAGGTCCCAGTTTACGGCCTGTGGGACTTCCAGATGGGGCAGGGAATTGTGGGGGGATGCCTTGCCTCAGGCAGAGCTCTGGGAGAGAGGGCAGCCTCTACTGCATCTGCCGCCTTGAGGGGTGAGAGCCTGCCCCAAATCCAGAATATTTTTCCCCTTCTGAAATTCGACAGCGAGCAGATGGAGGTTTATGGCATAGCCGAGCCTGCCCTGCCGGCAGGAGCCCTCGCCACCAGCCAGGATTCTCCAATCCAGGAGAGACATGCATCACTGATGTCCACACTGGGCACCATGCTGCTATCCATTGTTCTGGGCCTGGTCATAATCTCAGCCCTGAATATCAGGATGAGGTCGGTGACAGAAGGTGAGCTGAAAGAGAGCCAGGGCAAATACAGGGATCTATCCCTCCAGCTTCCTCAGACCGCTTTCGAGCTGGATGAAAAAGGGAATATGTTTTTTCTAAACCGTTTCGGCAGCCAGGCTCTGGGCTATACTCAAGAGGACCTCCAGGCGGGGCTGAATGTTCTCCAGATTGTATCCGAGGAGGATAAGGAGAGAATCATCGAGGATATGCGTCGGACAATAGAGGGCAGTCCACAGGTAAGAGAGCTTGCCTTGGTCAGGAAGAACGGCAGCAGGTTTCCAGCCATTGCTTACCTCTTGCCAGCGGCCAAAGGCGGCAGGGCGGTGGGGCTGCGAGGAATATTTCTGGACATATCCGAACGCAAAAAGACCGAGACGGCCTTGCGGGAGTCAGAGAATAAGTTCAGGGTGCTCACGGAGAAGTCTCTGGTGGGGGTATACATTGTTCAGGATTGGATTTTCAAATATGTCAACCCCAGATTTGCAGAGATCTTCGGATACAGCACACTGGAGATGATCGGCAAGATGGGGCCCGGAGACCTGGAGGCGGCACCCGGCGAGCTGGAGAAGATCGTGGATGGGCTGACAAAGAGGCCCGCCGGGGAGAATGGTTCCAGGGACGGTGTGGATTACTATGAGGTCAGAGGACTCACCAAGAGCGGCGATATAGTGGACGTGCAGGTTTTCGGGTCCATGACCACCTACGAATCCAGGGAGGCTGTGGTTGGAACGGCTCTGGATATAACGGCCAGAAAGCGGATAGATGAAGACCTGAAGCGGGCCAGGGACGAGGCAGAGGCTGCGGCAAAGGCCAAATCGGAGTTCCTGGCCAATATGAGCCATGAGATCAGGACCCCCATGAATGTGGTCATTGGAATGACCAGCCTGGTTTTGGGAACGGATCTGAGCCCGGAGCAGAGGGAATATCTTCTGACCATCAGAAAGAGCGGCGAGTCTCTTCTCTCCATCATAAACGATATCCTGGACTTCTCCAGAATTGAGAGAGGAAAAATCGATCTGGAGAGACGTCCATTCAATTTGGATACATGCATCAGGGATGCCATGAGCCTCATATCGAGCCTGGCCCATGACAAAGGCCTGGAGCTGCATTACAGTGCAGGTGACGAATTTTCTGAGATGATCGAGGCAGACGAGTCCAGGGTGCGACAGGTTCTGGTCAATCTGCTCTCCAATGCTGTAAAATTCACAGAGCGGGGAGGAATAGAGGTCAGTTGGCAGGCAGCAGAAAAAGGCGACGGAAGATATGAGATACACATCCAAGTGAAAGACAGCGGCATAGGCATATCTGCAGAGGCCATGGGCCGCCTCTTCCAGCCCTTCTCCCAGGCCGATGCCTCCACCTCCCGAAAATATGGCGGAAACGGCCTGGGCCTGGCCATAAGCAAGAGGCTGGTGGAAATGATGGATGGCCGGATTTGGGCGGAGAGCATTGCGGGAAGGGGAAGCACATTTCATTTCACATTTATGGCCCATAGATCCCTCCAGCCGGCACGAAGGCCTCCGGCCCCGGCACAGAGCAAGGAGCAGCCGGATAAGACCCTGAAGCGATCCATCCTCCTGGCGGAGGACAATCCCGTCAACCAGAAGATGGCCCTGCTCATGCTCAAGAAGCTGGGATACCATGCGGACAAGGCTGGCAGCGGCAGGGAGGTGCTCGAAGCTCTGGAAGCAAAATCCTACGACCTGATTTTGATGGACGTTCAGATGCCTGAGATGGACGGCCTGGAGGCCACCCGGGAGATAAGGAGGAGATGGCCGTCTGGTGGCCCCAAGATCGTAGCTCTCACCGCCCATGCCATAGCCGGGGATAAGGAAAAATGCCTGGAGGCGGGAATGGACGACTATCTCTGCAAGCCCATTGACATCGATGACCTCAAGGGGGCTTTAGAGAATGCCTTTCTCAATTGAGGCACTCCAGCGGTTAGGCGAGAATATCTCCTAAGAGAAATACATCAACTGGCAGGGAGTGAAAGGCTAATAAATCCATAGGCAGATTATATGGCGTGAAGAGAGCGCTGCCCCTGGTCTTTACCCTCTCCCGGATCGAGAATCTCATGCATCAGGTGAGCTTTGATTTCGCTGAGATGAGAGGAAGGATCATAACCAATACCACCAGAGTTGACAAGAAAGACCTGCAAGAGACTTTAGCTGTCTTTTTCGATGTCATCTCCGCCGGCCTAGCCGTATCGCCCCTGATCATGATGGAAGAAGAGGGGCGGCGAATAAAATTGAAGACCGCCTGCAGCCTGACAATCAGCGGTGTCATGCTCAAGCATGGCATTCCGGTGCGCCCTAAAGGCGGCGGCCTGATTGAGGTGGTGGGACGAAAGCCGACCAGGTTTACAGATATGCTCATGTACTGGGCTACAACCGTCGATCCCATAGACCTGCTCACCGCCCAGGGGATGACCGACATCGCCGGGATGATGCGCACCGGAAACGGAAGGATACTGGGCAACCTTCAAGAGGCGCCATTCCCGGCCAGAGACAGGATTGAGGAGCTGCTTGAGCAGTTGTCTGCAGTTGATTTTGCCGGTATCCTGGAGCTTGGCGATCCCAATATGGATGTGCTGGGCGTCTCGGTGGAGAGAGACCATGTGGGCATCGCCCTGGTGGGGGGGACAAATCTGGTGGCCGCTGCACAAGAGGCGGATATTCCAGTCGAGCATGAATCCATCAGCGACCTGACCGAGGTCTCGCTCATGAAGCATATAGATGAGCTGATCTGAAAATGAACTACCATCAAGACTCATCCCTGAAAGCGGCAACCGATTCAAATATATGTTTGGCAGGAGAGAAAAAGAAGTGATGAAATCAGGTGAGGGTGCCAGGAGCAGTGATGAGTAAGAATGCATCGTTGTTGATGATCGCGGCCATGCTCTTGGCCACACTGGACGCGGCCTCGGCTGAATTCATGGCCAATATGGGAGAAGCCCTGGCCGGTTCAGACAACAATAGCTCCAGCTTCAATTCAATTTCATTGCAGGGTCGGGAGAATCTGGTCAGCGCTCCCCGGAACCTATCCCCGGGAGGGGGCTACTATTCCACCCATCCCATTTCTATAGGCCAGGGCTCCGGCAGCCGTACTGAGATATCCAATGCCGATTCCGCCACATCCATGAGCCATGAGGTCGGCTCTGCCAGGGAGACGGCAAGGAAGGCAGATTACCTGGTGCAGTCCTCCGGCAGCAGGAATGCTTTTGGAAGGACGGGCTCGACCACGACCCAAATGAGGATTGAGGAGACAGTGACCGACGGCAAGGTGAATATGGGCGTGCTGGTAGAAGAGGACAGGAAGGCCGGAGCCGGCCAAAGCAGGCTTGATCCACGGAGGAGCGCCTGGAGAAATCCGGCCATTGAGATAGAAGAGGAATACATCGGCACATTCAATATCTCCAAGAATCTGACTTACAATAGCAACTATTCCGTCGGCCTGGACCGGGACTGCTGGCTGAACTGCTGCGGGGATGACTGCATCATCAGCCTCTCTCCGCCAAAGCTTATCCGTGCAGATGATGTTTTCAATTGCCATCGCTGAGGCCGTATGGCTGGGCTCAGGCAAAGGATTCGCCACTCTCAGACCTCACTCATACTTCTTATTTTTTGAAGCTCTTCCAGAGGATATAGCTGTCAGGTCGAACGGGGAGCTGAAGGATGATAAGCCAGACAGAAAGGCTAAAAAAAGTGCCGACGCCGGAAGCTGTGGAGGCGCCCCCTCCTGCAGCCCTTCCGGCATTGCCCTGATCTCAGATAAGTCTATTGGGGCTACTGCATGCTCAGGCTGATGGGCACCAGAAGCTGATCGACGACATAGACTATGCCGTTGTCATATCTCTCCGATGCCAGTATCCCCGCTCCACCCACCAGGCTGGAGCTCTGGTCCACCGCCATGGAGGCTCCGTACATGGTCTTGACTGAATTGGACTCGGTCATATTTTGCAGCCCTGCCGCATCCACCACATGATAGGAGAGAAGGCTGAGCATTCCGCCCTCCTTTTTGCCGATGGCATCCAGAGAGCCTTTGGCCGCCTCAAAGGCGGCATCGCTGGGGGCAAAGACGGTATACGGCCCCGATGTCAGGCCTCCGATTCCCATCGGCCCCTGGCTGCTAAGGGCCTCTTCCAGTCCGGAAGAGGTGAGAGCCTCGGCGAACTTCTCCGCCCCCAGATCCTTTGCCGCCTGGGCCGGGCCCAGGCTGCCCTCGCTCTCCGGCAAAAGCACCCGATCTATGACATATATTATGCCGCTATCGTAGCCCAAAGAGGCGGTGACATTGGCTCCATCCACCTTCAGGCCTGCCGCATGCTCCAGGGTGATGTTCTCTCCCTGCATGCTTCTGGCCGCAGAGATCTCGGAGATGTTTTCAAAGCTGCCGGCATTCCACATGATGTGCCGGGATAGCACCCTTTTTAGCTCAGAGGGGCTCTCCTGCAATGCACTCAGGTCCAATCCGGAAGCAGAAGCCGCAGCAAATGCCTCATCGCTGGGCGCAAAGACGACAAAGGAGCCCGATCCAAATGTCAGCACTCCCTGGTTATTCAGTACATCAGCCAAGCCGGCGCTCTCCGCCGCTGCCTGAAAGTCGCTCAGGCCAAGCTCCGCTGCTCCCTGGGCAAAGTTTTTCGCTCCGTCCTGGGCCAGGCCAATGCTTGTGCAGAGCAATGCTGCCAGAAAAAGCATTCCTGGGATTATCATAAATTGTTTAATCGTCATTCCAACCACCACTCTAAACGCTGCATTATTCTATGAACCATCTTTAGCTGGTTTAAAAGATAAATTTATGGGAGGAATTTACGAAGGAGGATTTTAGGGAGAAGCATCCACCTAACATTTTCCCTGCTTGCGGATGAATAGTCGTTTATCATTGACCATTTGCGATAACTATAACTACAATTGCCGTAGTTGCCTTCCTTCCAGAGCGAGGCTTGAAACGTGAAATGGCATTCTATTTCCACCCGGGAGGTTCTCTCCGGCCTGAAATCGGGAGAAAAGGGTCTATCCTCAGATGATGCAGCATCAAGGCTCAATGAATACGGGGCCAATCAACTGCAAAGTCCATCCAAACCTTCTCCTTTGCGCATCTTTTTGGAGCAATTCAAGGGCTATATGGTCCTGGTGCTGGTCTTCGCCGCCCTGATCTCATATATCGCCGGAGAGAGCACCAATGCCTATGTCATCCTGGCAATAGTGGTCCTGGTGGCCATCATCGGATTTGTCCAGGAGTACAAGGCGGAGAGGGCTATGGAGGCCCTCCGGGAGATGGTGGCACCGGAGGC
>NOLC01000058.1:7284-10328 GCA_002256595.1 Methanosaeta sp. NSP1
GGAGACCTGATCTACCTGGAGGCAGGAGACAAGGTCCCTGCCGATGGCAGAATACTGGAGAAGACTGCTCTCGAGGTCATCGAGGCCTCCCTGACCGGCGAGTCCCTGCCGGTAAAAAAGGGCCTGGATCTTCTGCCGGAGGAGGCAGCACTGGCCGATAGAAAGAATATGGTCTTCATGGGGACCATAGTCTCTTACGGCAATTGCAGAGCGGTCGTCACTGCTACGGGCCTGGCCACGGAGCTGGGAAAGATCTCGGGAATGATCAGGCATAGCTCTGCCGCTCCTCCCCTCAAGATCAAGCTGGAGCAACTGGCCAAAAGACAGGCCATCCTGGTCTTCGCCATATCCATAATCGTCTTCATCCTCGATGCCAGCCGCGGCTCGCCCATCATGGACTCCCTCGTCGCTGCCATAGCCCTGGCAGTGGCCGGAGTGCCTGAAGCCCTGCCTTTCATCGTCACATTGGCTCTGGCCTTTGGAACCCAGGCCATGGCCAGAAAGAACGCCATCATCCGGAGGCTTCCCGCCGTGGAGACACTGGGCTCGACCACGGTGATCTGCACTGATAAGACCGGGACGCTGACCACGGGAGAGATGACTTTGAGGGAGATCCATACCTTCCGCACTGTGGATGTGGAGGGATCGGGTTACACTCCCGAGGGATCATTCTTGGACAAGGGGAAGATTATCGATCCCCAGGCAGAGGATCTGGCAAGTCTCCTTCAGATTGGAACGCTGTGCAACAATGCCGATATAGAGCAGTCCAACGGCGTCTGGCGCATAGTGGGAGATCCCACTGAGGGGGCTATCATTGTAGCAGCCAGGAAGGCAGGCATGTTGGAAAAGCTGCGGAAGAGCAGCAGCAAGGTGGTTGAGTTTCCTTTTGATTCCGATCGCAGAAGGATGACTGTGGTCGACGATATCCACGGCCAGGGCCGAGTGGCCTCCATGAAGGGAGCGCCGGAGGCTGTGCTGAGCTGCTGCAGCCGCATAGCTGATGGCGGGGCGGTGCGACATCTCACCGAAGAGGACAGGAAGGCCATGCTGGAAAAAGCGGACCATATGGCCAGCAGGGCTCTGAGGGTGCTGGGCTTTGCCAGCCGGCCCATGAGCCTGGATGAGCCGCTCTTCATCAGCGAGATTGAATCAGACCTCATCTTCTTCGGTCTGGCAGGGATGATGGACCCGCCCAGAAAGGAGGTCATGGAGGCCATATCCCTGAGCAAGGAGGCAGGCATCCGCACGGTGATGATCACCGGAGACCACCGCCTCACCGCCCGGGCCATAGGAGCGGAGCTGGAGATCGGCGATGGCGAGGTCCTGGAGGGAGCGGATCTGGAGAAGATGGATGAGAGGGATCTGCTGAAGAGAATAGAATCGGTATCGATATATGCCAGGGTTACGGCGGAGCATAAGGTGCGCCTGGTGGAGGCTCTGAAGAAGAAGGGCAATATCGTGGCCATGACCGGTGACGGGGTGAATGATGCTCCTGCGCTGAAGGCGGCGGACATCGGCATAGCCATGGGAAAGACGGGCACCGAGGTCACCAAGGAGGCCTCGGATATGGTCATCGCCGATGACAACTTCGCCACCATTGTGGGGGCGGTGAAGGAGGGCCGCAGGATCTACGACAATATCAGAAAGGGAACATCATATCTTCTGTCGGTCAGCTTTGCCGAGCTGGCCACCATATTCGTTGCCGTGGCTTTAGGCTATCCCATTCCCCTGCTGGCCGCCCAGATCCTCTGGATCAATGTGGTGGCGGAGGAGCTTCCAGCCATCGGATTGGCTCTCGAGCCGGCTCATAAGAATACCATGAAGAGAAAGCCGCGCCATCCTAAGGAGAGCATGCCCTCTCCCGCCTTGATGGCTTACACCCTGGGAATTGCCGGGGCCATTGTGGCCGGAACCCTAAGCCTTTACCTGCTCTCCTTGCAGGCAGGCCATGAGATAAGCTATGCCCGGACCATGGCCTTTGTTGGGCTGGGATTCTTCACCGTGTACAACGCTTATTGCAGCCGATCCCTGGACCAGTCTATATTCAGGATAAATCCTCTGGCCAACAAAACCCTGCTCCTGGGAATTGCCGGCTCCATAGCCTCAATTCTGGCCGTGGTCTACGTTCCATTCATGCAGACCATATTCCATACCCAGCCCCTCAACGGCGAGAGCTGGGCTATGGTTTTGGGAGTGGGCCTGCTGGTGGTTTTAGCATCTGAGGTCATGAAGCGGCTGATGCCCGGGCTGCGGTGATCTATTCCGAGGCCCAAGACAGGATTAAATATCAAGAATAGATATTTCTGGGCTATGAAGAATAGATCTGCCAGGCTGCAGGAGAGCGCAGAACCGGGAAAAGCTCCTGCCGCCTCAGCTTCTCTCCTGGCCGCATTGCTTTTATTGCTTATTTTTTTGCCGTCATCGGCTTATGCCTATGACTTTGCAGGACGGGTGGAAAAGGTCAATGAGCCCAATGCCATGTGGGTGAATGTGACCGGGGCCGAGACATATGGGCTGCAGGCTGTGGTAGAGGTTCTACTGAACAAACCCCTGGACGGACTGGATTATTTCCGGGGCAAGGATCTGCAGTTCGAGATCCAGGGACATGATCTCCTGGGAAGGCCGGTTTGTGAGGCTTATCTTGAGGGGACGAATATCCGGGAGGCATACTACTGCATCTTATATCCCGTCGAATGCAGCTATCGTGAAAATGCCCCGGCTTTGGATTACAGTCCGGTATATGGTTACAACTATCCGCGACTCCCGCCCTACGGCCAGCGTGGATACTGCTCTCCTTACGGAAACTGCTGCCCGGACGGTTATTATTGCCGCAATGACTATCCCTGGCTTTCTTTTATTTAAAATGCTCAGGATATATTAGATCGTGAGAAGGAGGGAGGCAAAAGTCTTCATATAGGAGGATAAGATGGTCGTCGACCTTTGCCAACTCTAATACGTCAATCGTCGTATTTAAGACTTTCGTTCTAGTAGAGGGCCTGCCATATCGACTTTGCCACCTTACTTTGCCACCAGAGCGACGATGA
>NOLC01000164.1 GCA_002256595.1 Methanosaeta sp. NSP1
CACCTATTTTTAAGCTGAAAGCTGCTAGAGGGCTCTGTTTTCAAGCCGCGTTTTATGCAGAGATGAGAATGGTCTCCATTTCCTCATCCTTTTCCGCACTCTCAGCTATCCTCTGCCAGATAGTAGTATTCGCCCTGCTCCTTTTGGCTCCGGTCCAGGCGTGAGTCCGGCTTATTGACGCGGGGACGACGGGTCTCCTCATCGCGACGGAAGGTGATGTTGATGGCCTTTAAAAAGGAGTTCATGCCCTCCCGCATCTCCAGGGGGGTGTGGGCTGTGCCAAGCAGCCCCGGCACGCCCTCGAAGACCATCAGCCGCTCCGCCATGAGATCGATCAGGTAAATATCGTGGTCCACCACCAGCACCGTCTTCTCCGAGGACTCGGCAAAGCGCCTCATAACCTTGGCCGCCATCATCCTCTGCTCCACATCCAAATGCGCCGAGGGCTCGTCCAGGAGATACATGTCCGCCGGGCGGCTGAGGCAGGCGGTGATGGCCACCCTCTGCAGCTCTCCTCCGGACAGCTCGGTCAATGCCTGGTCCATGAGCATCTCCAGGCCCATGGGCCGCAAGATCTCAGTCTGGTAATAGCTGCTGTCGAAGTCATGAGTTGTGCTGCGCAAGAGACCCTGCACTGTGACATCGGAGTCGGCCTTGAGGTACTGGGGCTTGTAAGAGACACGAAGCTGGCTCTCAAAGCTGCCTGACGTGGGCTTCTCCACCCCGGCCAGCACTTTGATGTATGTGCTCTTGCCGATTCCATTCGGCCCCACTATTCCCACCACCTCTCCCCTGCGGATTATGCCCGGCTCGGCCTGCAGGGCGAATGAGGAGTACTGCACGGAGAAGGCATCATAGGCGATGAGGGCCGGGATCTCCTTTTCCAGCCTAGGGGCATGGACCTCGAAGTTGATGGAGGTATCCCGGAATCGCACATTCTCCTCGGGCAGGTTGCCCCGCAGGTACTGGTTGATCCCCACCCTCACCCCTTTGGGCCGGGTGATGACGCCATAGGCCCCGGGCACACCGTAGATAAGATGGACGTTTTCCGCCAGGAGGTCGAGCAGGGCCAGGTCGTGCTCCACCACCATCACCGCCCGGCCGCGGGCCAGGTCTTGCAGGATGCGGGCCACATTGATGCGCTGGTAGATATCCAGGTACGGGCTGATCTCGTCAAAGAAATAGAAGCTGGCATCGCGTGCTGCCGCAGCGGCGATGGCCACCCTCTGCAGCTCCCCCCCGGAGAGGCTGGAGATCTCCCGGTCCAGGAGAGCATCCAGGGAGAGCCTTGCCACCAGATCGGATAGAGCCCCACGCTCGTCCGTCTTCTCCAACAGCCCCCTGACGCGGCCGGAATAGCTCTTGGGGATGCGATCCACATACTGGGGCTTGTAAGAGGTCCGGACCCCTTTGTCTGCCACCTTCTTGAGATAGTCGCCCAGGGCGCTGCCGGAGAACCTCTGAAAGATATCCTCCCAGGAGGCATCCTTTCCCAGATTGGGCCGCAAGACTCCAGAGAGTATGGATATTGCAGTGCTCTTGCCTATGCCGTTGGGGCCCAGGAGGCCGGTGACGCGCCCTTCCGCCGGCACGGGCAGGCCATAGAGGGCAAAGCCGTTCTGGCCGTACCTGTGCACCGGGTCATCCATCTCCTCTGGCAGGTTGGTGATGTTGATGGCTTTGAAGGGGCATTTGCGCACGCATATCCCGCAGCCCACACAGAGGTTCTCGGTGATGAGCGGCTTTCCATCTTCAAAGACTATGGTCTCGTCTCCGGTGCGCACCGGCGGGCAGAAGTACTCGCACTCTTTGGAGCACTTGCGGGGCTGGCAGCGGTCGCGGTTGATGATGGCAATCCTCATGCTATAACCTCAGTTTAGGAGAAGGGTCCAGGTGACCAGCCAGAGGTCTACTACCATGAACTCCACATAAAACCAGTCTTTGGTCTTGAAGCCATCAGCATCTATGTTCAGGAAATTATAGGTATGTTTTTGGATAAGAAATGTGACCAGTATAATAGAGAGCATCACGAAATGCCAGGGATACGGGGCCAGGGCTTCCCCGGCATAGTAGCAGGCAAAGCCCGCTGCTCCACCCAGGACGGAAGGATATACGGTTTTGATTATACCGTCGATTCGATTCTTTCTGCGCTCGGCAGCGCTGGTGATCTTAGCCTTGGGCGGCTGTTTGGCAGTCTTCTCACTCGACTTTTCTGATATTGCTGGAGCTAGCCGCCTATCATCCTTGTTGCCGGCTTTCTTTTCTTTCTTGGCCATCCTTTCCCTGGATTTCATTATATGATAATAGCGTTTTGGTCCGGGAAAAGTCCAAGTACTATAACCTTTAAAAGACCGCGTATGTGTATGTCGTAGCTGATGCTTCGGTGTTTATCTGGGGGAAGAGGCCGGCAGGGGATCTGATAACCGTCCCGGCGGTGGAGGCGGAGCTGAAGGATATCAGGACCAGGTCCTTGCTTTCCATCTTCGAGGCCAGGGTGGAAAGCCCCCTGGCCAGTTTCAGAAGAGCAGCCGAGCAGGGGGCGCAGGAGACGGGAGACCTGCGGGCTCTCTCAAAAGCCGATCTGGATGTCCTGGCCAAAGCCCTGGAGTATAGAGGTGTTCTGGCTACCGACGATTACGCTCTGCAAAATGTCGCCCTTCACCTCGGCCTGAGGATCGAGCCGATCGGTCAGCCCAGGATAAAAAGGGTACGAAAGCATATCCAGAGGTGCCGGGGCTGCGGCAGCAGGTTCGAGGGTGAAGATTGTCCTGATTGCGGAACTTTGGCCCCCAAGAAGAAGAGGTGCATATAGAATGAAGAATATTGAGACTTTGATGAAGAAGGCAGCAGAACTGAAGGCGGATGGCCTGGTGGAAGGCCAGATCTCTGAAGAGCTGAATATCTCCGAGGAGACTGTAACCTGGCTTCTGACCCATGTGGAGAAGGCCAGCACGTCTCCCGGCCCCAAGGATATCTCAGTGAACTGGTCCATGATCGGCAAGAGCGCCTTCCGGCTGAGCCATATCTCTGAAGCCCTATCGGATATTATTTATGATACACTGGACGAAAAAGACAGCGGCGTGGATGTGGTGGTGGGAATAGCTCTCTCCGGCCTGCCTCTGGCGAGCATGGTGGCCAACAGCCTGGCGGCAGACCTAGCCGTCTACACCCCCAGCAAGCAGATGCTGACCCAGGAGAGCGGCAAATCCCGTGGAAACCTGAGCGCCAACTTCTCCAGCGTTATGGATAAGGAGTGCATCATAGTCGATGATGTGGTGACCTCGGGCAAAACTCTGGAGGAGGCGGTGGAGTATCTGGATGAGCATGGGGCCCAGATCAATGCCATCGCCGTATTGATAGACAAGAAGGGAACGGATGAGATAGCCGGAGTTCCTGTGGTCTCCCTGCTCAAGGTCTTAAGGGTCAATTAGCCGGGGTCTCTTTGCGAGAGGGCGGGGATGGGCAGAGCCTCTCTCCTTTCTATTTTTCGATTCTTTATCCTGGAAATCCCGGTCTCTTTATCCTCTTGCCTTTGGAAAGCCTTTTAGCAATCCTGTATCATCTTCGGCTCACAAGCTGATAGACTATGTTCTCCGAGGATGAGTATAGATTGGACTTCTTCGTGGATGAGGGATTCCAGCGCAAGAAGTGCGAGAAATGCGGCAAATTCTTCTGGACTAAAAGCGCCGAGAGGAAGACCTGCGGGGACCCGCCCTGCGATCCCTACACCTTCATAGGCTCTCCCATATTCAAGCGCAAGCACACTTTAGATGAGATGCGTGAGCACTACCTGAGCTATTTTCAGGACCGTGGTCACTCCCGCATCAAAAGATATCCGGTGGTGGCCCGCTGGAGGGATGATATTTATCTGACCATCGCCTCCATTGCCGATTTTCAGCCTTTTGTTACCTCCGGCCAGGTGCCGCCGCCCGCCAATCCCCTCACCATCAGCCAGCCCTGCATCCGGCTGGACGACCTGGATTCAGTAGGTCGCAGCGGCCGGCATCTCACCACCTTCGAGATGATGGCCCATCATGTGTTCAACACCCGGGAGAAGGAGATCTACTGGAAGGACCGGACGGTTAGGTTATGCGATGAGCTGCTGGCAGGCCTGGGCATGGACCCGTTGGCTGTGACCTACAAGGAGAATCCCTGGGCCGGGGGAGGGAACGCCGGGCCCAGCGTGGAGGTTATGGTCGGCGGCCTGGAGCTGGCCACGTTGGTTTTCATGGATCTAAAGGCCGTTCCAGGCGGGCCCATCCAGATCAAGGGCGAGGCTTATGAGAAGATGAACAACTACATCGTGGATACCGGATACGGCCTGGAGAGGTTTGTATGGGCCTCGACTGGATCGCCAACCATCTACGATGCCATCTTCCCCGATCTGGTGCGAAAAGTAGCTGACCTGGCCGGTGTGGAGCACGACCTGCAAGATCCGGAGTATGCCGAGATCTTCGCCCAGAACGCCCGGCTGGCGGGAATGGTGGATCTGGATGAATACAGCATGAAGGATCTGCGGGCCAGGATCGCGGGCAGCATTGGCATCAGCCCGGAGAAGCTGGAGAAGACCATCGAGCCCATGGAGAGGATATATGCCGTGGTGGACCACACCCGCTGTCTGGCCTATATGCTGGGAGACGGGATCATTCCCTCCAATGTCAAGTCGGGCTACCTGGCCAGGCTGGTCATACGCCGCACCCTGCGGTTGATGAAGGATCTGGGCCTCGCCCTGCCTCTGGCAGATCTGGTGGAGATGCATTTCTCCCGTCTGGACTACGCCGACTGGCAGGAGCGGTTTGTTACAGTCAAGGAGATCCT
>NOLC01000029.1 GCA_002256595.1 Methanosaeta sp. NSP1
CCGGGCCATTTAGGTGCCAAGTTCCTCCTCTCCAGCCATTCCATATAAACTCAGGTCTTCTTATTTCCTGATTCAAGAAGGATCAGCCGGTTGATTGCACTGACCAGTGCCTCCACCGAGGCCATGACTATATCCTCGCGGGCAGAGCGGGCGGCAACCCTGCGCCCCTGGTCGTCCTCCACCCCGATAACCACCTCAGCCAGGGCATCTGCACCGCCTGATATGGCCTCAATCCTGAAGTCGGAGAGATGAATGGAGGTGTCGCTGTCCAGAAGGCCCTGTACTGCATTGACCGCCGCGTCCACTGGTCCCACCCCGGTGTTGGCCAGGACCCTCTCCTTGCCCCGCACCAGAGCCCGAACTGTCGCCGTGGGAGTGATGATATTTCCGGTCATGACCGATACTTCCTTGAGCACCACCGCCTGGCTTCCTCTGGCCACCTCTCCTATGACTACATCGGCTATGGTCTGAAGATCGATGTTGGCGACCTGCTTTCCCTTGTCCCCAAGCTCTTTGACCCTCTCCAGTATATCCCGAAGCTGCTCCTCAGTGGGCTGATAGCCCGCTTCCTCCAGCACCTTGGCCACGGCATGCTTTCCAGTGTGCTTGCCCAGAACGATGCGCCTTTTGTGCCCCACCATCTCCGGGGTCATGATTCCCGGCTCAAAGGTATTGCTGTTTTCTATGACCCCGTGGCTGTGAATGCCGCTCTCATGAGAGAAGGCGTTCTCTCCTACTATGGGCGCGGTTATGGGGATCTTGACATCGGTCAGTCTCTCCACCAGCCGGGCCGTCTCCACCAGATATTCTGTCTTGATGCTGGTCTTAGCACCGAAGATGGAATGCAGGCTCATAACCGTCTCGGCCAGGTTGGCATTGCCCGCCCTCTCGCCCAGGCCGTTCACGCAGACCTGCACCTCTCGGGCTCCTGCCTCCACTGCTGCCAGGCTATTGGCCACGGCCAGACCGAAGTCGTTGTGGCAGTGCACATCCACAACCATATGCACATCATCGCAAATATCTTTGACAAAGCGGTAGAAGGCGGAAGGAGCTGCTACACCAACTGTGTCCGGGATATTGATGATGTCGCAGTGCACCTCTTCCACCGCCTTGAAGATGCGATGCAAAAACTCCGGAGAGGTGCGGGTGGCGTCCATGGCCGAGAAGAGACAGGTCCTGTCATGATCCTTGACCATCTGCACTGCCTCCATCGCCCCGGCCACTATCTCATCATGGCTCATCTTTATAGTATGGGCGATCTGGATATCGGAGGTGGGAGTAAAGACATGGACCATGCCCACATCGGCATCAAGACATGCCTGCACATCTTTTTTAACAATGCGGGAGAGGCCGCAGACCTGGGCTTGCAGGCCGGATCTGGCTATCTGCCGAACGCTTTCAAACTCGCCCTTGGAGGATACTGGAAAGCCAGCCTCGATGACATTGACGCCGAGTTTATCAAGCTGCCTGGCGATCTTGAGCTTCTCCTCCTGGGTCAGTGATACGCCGGGAGTCTGCTCGCCGTCTCTAAGGGTTGTATCAAAAATGCGGACTTTTTCATCAACAAGCAAACGTTCGTCGTAGAAGACGATTCCCCACAGAGATTTCGTGTGTCATAAGACAGACCATGCCCTGCCCGGCTATAAAACCTTTGCCTTCATGTTCTCTGTAACCTGCGAGTAGACCAGGGATTTAGGAGGTGGGGGCAAGAGATTGAGACTTCATTTAAAAGCGAATTTCATATCCGAGCAGTCCACCTGCCAGGGGCCCAATTTCTCATCCTTTACAAATCCCATGGACAGCCATAATCCGCCAGGAAAAATGCTCTCTCCAGGATGCGATTCATTAAAACGGCAGAAGAGGTCATAAATGGCATGCCAGCCCTCCTCACCCATACGAGGCCTGCCTTCCAGGACATATTCTACATCAGCCCAGTTGGGGACCACCATTTCAAGCAGGGCTATGAGCACATCGCATTCCTTTTCGCAGGAAGAGAAGAGTGCAATTGCCTTCTCCTCATTCAGAACGGAATTCATGAGAAAATGGATTCAATATCAGTGGTGAGCACCGTGCGCATCACCGTGTGCGCCATGCGGCGCCGCATCGGACCCAGCCTTGACTGCCAGGAAGTCCTTATCCAGATAGGCCTGATGTGCCAGGTCCAGACATTCCTTGCAGATATTGAACATCTCGTCCTTGGGACCGTGGATAGTAGCTAAATTGAGCTTGACCGGGAAAGTCTCCTTCTCCACAAGACACAGAGCGCACTTCATTTATTTCACCTTGCCAGCAGAACTGATGCAAACGGTTATAAGCATTTCCTTTCCGCCGTCATATGGCCAATTTAACGGCCATTATGAGATTTCAGCAAAAGCTATCCAGATAGGGCAAAAAAACGGCATACTATGGCCAGCCTCTAGCATATGGCCATGGTCTGCGCTTTCACCTGCTCCATCTTCTCCCGCCCCGCCAGCGCCTCCACCAACTTGAGGGCGAACTCAAGGGCGGTGCCCGGTGCCCGGCTGGTGATCAGGTTTTTATCCACCACCACCCGGTCCTCCCGGAAATCGGCGCAGGCCTGCACCTGGGCCTTGCCGGAGGGGCTGACTGTGGCCTTGCGGCCCTGCAAGACCCCTGCTTTGATCAGAACCGAAGGAGCTGCGCATATGGCCGCGACGCACTTTCCGGCCCGATTCATCTCCCGTGCCATGTCTAAAATCCGCTGATCATTTCCCAGGTTGACGAATCCCGGAGCACCGCCGGGAAGAACCAGTCCGTCGAAATCATGCCAGTCTACCTTTTCCAGGGTGGTGTCTGGAAGCACCTTTACCTTATGAGAGCCCTCCGCCAGGCCGTCCTTCAAGCCAGCCGTCACCACCTCAATCTCCGCACGCCGCAGGATATCTATGACGCTGATAGCCTCAATCTCCTCAAAGCCCTCCGCCAGGGGCACCAGAACTCTCATCATCTCCACCTTCTCCTGAGCAATAATAGGCCGGATCATCTTAAATCCATTGCTATTGCACGCATTATTGATCTCATTTCAAAGCACAAAACAAAATTGGTTTAATTTTGAATATAATAAATATATGAGACTTGTAATCTATTTCCGAACAATTTATATTGCATTAGTACATAAGCGACAAAGGACAGATCTGAAGAATAAGCAGACTCCCCAGGAACAAAAATAAAGAGAGTACCCATGAATAAATCCCTTGCCGTTATCTTGATTGGATTGATCCTATTCCTTGCTACCAGCGGATCGGCTTATGGTGAAATGCCATCAGCAGTAAAAGCCAACCAGGTTATGCTTAAAATCAAGCTGGGTACGCCAGTGGAATATGATAACGTTATCATAAAGGGCAATTTGACCTCAGAGTGGTTGCGCTTGCCGGCCAGGGCAATCGCGCGCCTGCCGGTTGAAGAGAAGATGCCGCCATCCGATGAGACAACGCTGGCCAATAACTCGATTGTCATTAAAAATTCCATCATAGATGGTCGGGTGGATTTCAGTAATACCTCATTTCATAAGCAGGTAAGCTTCGTGAACACAATATTTCTGGAAAATGTCTCTTTCATTTCCTCCACTTTCGAGGGAGATGCAACGTTTGCTAATTGCAGGTTCCTGAAGATCGCAAGCACAACAGGATCGCGCTTCAATGGAAGGGCAAATTTCTCCCAGACCTATTTCAAATGGCCTGCATTTTTCATCGATACTCAATTTGGCGGCATTACCGATTTCAGCCTTGCCCGGTTCAGCTCAGTTGCATATCTCAGCGGATCTCAGTTTAATGGTCCTGTCGGTTTCATAGGGACACAATTCTACGATTATGCTGAATTCTTTTCCAGCCAATTTGCTGCCGATGCCTTCTTTGATGAGACATATTTTGGAGGGGATGCCAACTTCATAGAGTCTTTCTTCGGCCAGGTGGCGGAGTTCAATAAAACTATTTTTGAAAACGAGTCCTCATTCGAAGGGGCGCGGTTTGCCGGATCGACTGGGTTTATGGGAGACATCTTCAATGGAATGGCATATTTTGCCTCTACACAGTTTGACAAAGAGACCAGCTTTAAACAGGCTCAATTCAGGGGCGAGTCCATTTTTGCAAAGGCTAAGTTCAATGATCTGGTTGAGTTTATCGACTGCAGTTTCCTGGCAGTCACTGTTTTTAGGGAATCTGAGTTTCTCATCGATGCCACCTTCCGGAATACATCATTTTTAGGGCCATCAGATTTCACGGCCAGCAAATTCCAGGATTCTGTGGATTTTAGTGGTTCGCAGTTTGCAGATGATGCTGATTTCTGTGGTGTCATCTTCAACGGTCCGGCTGACTTCAGCAGGTCGACGTTTTTCGAAAAGATCAATTTGCAGGATACGGAATTTAATAAGAATGTCCACTTTGAGAGCTGCAGGATCAATACACTCAATTTAACCAGATCCAGATATGAATGGCTCTTCCTGCACTGGGATTCTGTGAGTCATCTGGAGAAGGATGACGAAGCTCATAAAAAGCTAATCAGCAATTATGAAAGATTGCAATGGCAGAAGGATTCATCGGATTGTCGTTCGGCTTGCTCTATTGAAACCAAAGCTGAACCGGCCAAAGACTACTCCTGGATCATGGAGATGCTGAATATACATAGGTTCACACAAGGATTTGCTCTGCTGCCTGACCAGGGCACAGGTAAGAATGATTAAATCCTGATCTGCCATCTCCCCAAACGTTGTCGGCAGCGACATCCTGCGATCCGAACTGGCCTTAACAAATGC